>JANOXW010000552.1:0-1795 GCA_031418635.1 Acidobacteriota bacterium | reverse complement strand
CCAAGGCAGCGGCTAAACAAGCCATTGATATTGACGATTCTTTATGTGAACCGTATGTTTCATTGGGTATGATTAAGCTCAAATATGAATGGGACTGGAACGGCGCAGAAAGTTATTTTAATGATGCCATCAGCCGTAATTCGGAGTTTCCGCAGGCGCATTTAGGCTTGTCAAATTTGCTGATAATCAAAAGAGATTATGGCGGGTCAATTGAAGAAGCCAAAAAAGCGAAGGAATTCTCGCCGTTTTCTGTTATGCCGGATTTGAGTTTGGCGCGTGCTTATTATTTTGAGCGAAAATATGAACAAATGGACAAAGTTCTCTCAAAATCGCTGGAAAATTTCCCAAATCATAAAAGATTGAACTACTTTCGCGGACTTCAATATTTAGCAACCGGCAAATTACCGGAAGCGACGCAGATTTTTGAAAAAATATATCAGGAAGACAAACTCTATGGTGCCGCGCCGCTTGCTTTAAGTTATGGCAGGTCAAATCGAAAAGCTGATGCACTAAAAATTTTGACCGTTTTGGATGAACTTTCAAAAAAAGACGACGGAGATTATGTCGCGCCACAAGAAAGAGCGATAGTTTATCTCGGACTCGGCGAGATGGACAAGGTTTTTAAGTATTTAACCGAATCCTGCAATGAAAAATATCCGGCATTTCCTTTTGTCGTAACCGATCCGATTTTCGACGAAATAAGGTCAGACGCGAGATTTGCCGAACTCAAAAAATGTGCAAATCTTTGAGTCGAGTTTTATATTTCTGCAAGTTTCTGACGAATTTCCGAAGCCGTCAGGTTTTTGTCGGAAGCAGAATTTTCTACAAGATTTTTGATTATTGATTGCAGTTGTTGAGGCACATTTCGGCGTAGTTTTTTAACTGCAAGCGGAGCATTTGAATCGTAAAATCTTCCAGTCAGCAGAAAATAAATTACTGTGCCGAGAGCGTAAAGGTCGTCTGCTTCGGATGAAGATTGATGTTTTTTCGGTTTGGAAAAAGCGTAACTTCTCCAATCAAACGGCGCAGTTTGATTGATCGGATATGCGCCTTCAAAATCAATCGGTCTAAGTGATTTATCGCTTGTTACAATCAGATTTGCCGGTTTGCAATCGTTCCAAATCCAACCTGCTTTGTGAATTTCTTCAATAATACCAGCGATTTCGACGGCGTATAAAATTACTTGTTTGACGGAAAAACGTCGCTGTCGGAATTTCATCACGTCATTAAGACTTTTGCCCTCGACATATTCCATGACGAGATAAAAATTTCCAAATGCTTCAAATGATGAGAAATATTGCGGCACACCTTTGTAAATTTCCCCTAATTTTTCCAACACATTTTGCTCGTTTTTGGCAAGTTGATAACCGTCCTGACCATTCCAAGAAACTTCGCCGTGTCGTCGTCCTTCTTTAACAATGCAAAAACGCGGCGGATTCGCGCTAAAATCCAAAGCCTGATACGTTCCGCCTTTGCCGCGTTGGGTGATTGCGCGAAAAACTCGGTATGTTGTCATCAAAGGTGTTACGAGATTTTCTTCAATAATTCCGGCGGTTGGAAACGGATCTCTCAGCCATTCGGGAACGGCTTGAAGACAGTCGTCATAGACGAGTTCGCCTGATAAATTTCTGATGGCAGGCAAGGTCACGCCGTCTTCGTTTGTCATTTTGATTTCTTCAAAAGCTCCGTAACGATAAAAAACGGAACTGCTTGGTAAATATTGATTGTCAAAAGGTATGGCAATCGAGATAAATTCTTGCGTCAATTCGTGAAGTTCGCGGGCGAGTTCGACGGC
>JANOXW010000551.1:0-4047 GCA_031418635.1 Acidobacteriota bacterium | reverse complement strand
CAATGACTTTTTCGTTAATTTCATCCCTCAAAGCAACGGTCAATTGCGTATCGTGCGGCGTGTTTATCTCGAAAACAGAAACGAAACAATAACCGTTGCCAGTGTTTATGACAAAACTGACCAAGTTGCCCGATTTTCTGATGTAAATAACAACAACAATAACAATGACCAAAACACCGGTGGTTTGAGCAATGATTTTATCATTCCGAACAACACGCGCCTGACGGCTGTGTTGCGAACACCGATTTCGACCAAAACGAGTCAAAACGGGGACAGATTCAGAATGGAAATCACATCGCCGTCGCAGTTTGACGGAGCGATTGTCGAAGGTCAAATTTCCAAAACGGAACGCTCCGGTCAAGTTACGGGCAGAGCCAATATTTCATTGGACTTTGACACGATTCGTCTTCGTAACGGCACAACTTATAAATTTGCCGGAATCGTTGATGAAGTAACTATGGCAAACGGCGACAAGGTTTCAGTTAGTAATGAGGGAAATGTGCAGGACGGCAATCGGACGACGAAAACCGTAACTCGTGCCGGCATCGGCGCGGCAATCGGCGCGATTATCGGAGCTATTGCCGGTGGTGGTGAAGGTGCGGCAATTGGCGCGGGAATCGGAGCCGGAGCCGGAACGGGAAGCGTTATCTTACAAGGACGCGACGACATCAAATTGAGCGACGGATCGCAATTTATTATTACGGCAACGGCACCAAGTAATGTCGGTTTTAATCAATAAACTTAGTTTTAATGGAGTGCGAACAATCTTGTTCGCACTCCATTATAGTGTTGTGATTTGATACATAAACTTTGGCACGGCAATTGATAAAAGAGAATTTAGAGAATTCAAATGAAGGAGAAACAAAATGGCACAGACAGCGACAAAAAAATCAAAGGAAAAAATTTCAACCCAAATATCAGAAACCAATAAACCCAACGGCGAAGTGGTTACAGGCTTGCAACAACAAGTTTCCAACGCTTTAATTTTATATTTGAACTACAAGCATTATCATTGGCAAACCTTCGGACCATTATTCCGCGATTTGCATCTGCTGTTCGACGAATTTGCCGGCGAAGTTTATGAAACGATTGACATTTTAGCCGAAAGAGTGCGAATGATCGGGCAAAATCCGGTTTCGCGCATTGAAGAGTTTCAAAAAACGGCAACCATCAAATCTGCCGCCGACACGACCACTATGCGCGAAATGATTAAGGAAGCCGACACTAATGCTATCCAAATTATCAAAGAAATGCGCGAGGCGATAAAAACGGCGGACAATAATGACGATCCCGGAACAGCGGACGTTTTAACCCGATTTGTGCAGATTCACGAAAAACACGAATGGTGGTTACGCGACATTTTAGAAAAACACGACGGTTTGACCGACTAAAATAAAGGCGGATTTTATCTCCGCCAAACTTTAACGAGCAAGGGGCAGGTTTATATCAAATTATCTTAAAGCTATGCAAAACAATCCAAAAATAGAGCCGGAACAATTTCCCGACGTGAAACGCGAAAATTGGAGCGTGGAAAACATTTCCGAAGAAGCCGCCAACGAATCATCTGATGAAATTTTACGGAAGATTTTACGCGGTGATGAAACCAAAGGCGACGCGGACGAAAGAGATATTGCCGGCGGTGTCGAATCGGCGGACACGCCGCACGGTAGCGAAGAGATAAAAACAAATATCAAGGGAAGTAATTCTTAAATGGTTGACAATAAATTAGAGCAGGATGAAGCGCAACGCGCCGCCAATTACGAGGCGATAAAGTCGAATGTGAAAGCCGAAGTCGGCGGAGAAATTGCCGCCGAAGCCAATCGTCCGACGGCGACGGAAGCGAATCGGATTGAAAATATCGCCGGAAATATGCGGCAAAAAGCGGTTGACGAAGTTGCCGACACCGAAAATGAAGTTGAACGCGGCAGATTTTTTGCGCGGGTTTCGCAAATCGTTGATTATGTTTTCTTTTTAATCTACGGACTGTTAGCGATTCGCTTGATGTTGGCATTATTTGCCGCCAACAATCGCGCCGGATTTGTCCAATTTATCAAAAGCGTAACCGACCCGATTTACGCGCCGTTCAAAGGCATCGTGCCGAGTTTATCGGCTGAAGGCGGATTTACGTTGGCACTTCCGATAATCGTTGCGATTGTCGTTTATATGATTTTGCATTTGGCAATAAACGGTTTGTTACGAATGTTCGTGCATCGAAAAACGACGGTTTAGTTTAGACGATTTAATGATAAAAAAAGACCGGTTAATAAAAATAATATGGTTTCTCCGACTCCCACTAAAAACTTGCACGAAAAGCAATCGGATATTCTTCATCGAATAGCCAACAATGACAACACCGCAGTTGAACAATGCCTTGATGTTTATGGTAAATTAGTTTGGTCAATAGCGAGAAAATATTGTAATTCGAGAGAAGATGCCGAAGACGCGACGCAAGATGTTTTTATTGACATTTGGCGCAACGCCGGACGGTTTGATGCCGAAAAATCTGCTGAAAGCACGTTCATTGCGCTGATTGCGCGTCGAAGATTGATTGATCGTGTGCGAAAATCTTACAAACGTCCGCAACTTCTTTGCACTGATGAGATTTTAGAAAATCAGCCAACCGAAGAATACAAAAACTTGCAAATGTTTGTCGAAGTAAAAGAGGCTTTGCAAGTATTAAATAATTTCCAGCCGCAACAAAAAATAATCGTGCAAATGTCGTTGTTCGGTGGCTTGTCGCACAATGAAATTTCACGAATTACCAGTCTGCCAATCGGCACGGTGAAATCTCAAATCCGTCGCGGACTGCAAAAAATCAGACATTTTCTCGGCGGTTAATCTAAAAAATGCGTTAAATGACGATTCTGGTCAATAATGAAAATCTGCCGCTTTATTGCCAACAACTAGCGGACAAAGATACTGATTTAGCCTTTGTTTTTCAAAACTTCGGCACACCGCCATTGTGGAAACGCGAGGCAAAATTTGCCACGCTTATTCATATAATTTTGGAACAACAAGTTTCATTAGCTTCGGCATTGTCTGCTTTTAACAAACTCAAAGCAAAACTCAATAATATCACGCCCGAAGGTGTCTTATTATTAACGGACGATGAATTAAAGGCGGCGTATTTCTCTCGGCAGAAGATTTTATACGCAAGAAATTTGGCGGAAACGATTGTCAGCGGACAATTAAATTTGCCGTCGCTTGAGAATTTGCCCGACGAAGAAATAAAAATCGAACTAAAAAAGATAAAAGGAATCGGCGATTGGACGGCAGATATTTATCTGTTGATGGCAATGCTTCGCGCCGATGTTATGCCGAAAGGCGATTTGGCGTTGCACGTCGCGTGGCAAAGACTCAAACAATTAGAAGCGCGTCCAACTTCCGATGAATTTCAACAAATCGCGCAAAAGTGGAAACCGTTTCGCGCAGTCGCAGCGCGTCTTTTGTGGCATTATTATCTCTCTACGAAAAAATCGAGATAATAAACTGAAAGAAAATATTGTTAATTCGACTAATTTCTGGTAATTACATCCATAATTTGTCCAACGCCGCTCATTCTTTCCATTTCTTCTTTGGCTTGGGAATTCGTATTTTGAATACCGGCAAGGCGCAGACGGAATTCGTCAGGGTTGGTCGAACCGCGCAACGCTTCTTCAAGTGTGATAAGTTCGGATTGATAAAGGTAAAAGAGCGATTGGTCAAACGTCTGCATCCCGTATTGCGAAGTTCCGGCGGCAATTGCATCGCGCACTTGCGAGGTTTTTTCTTCGTGCAGAATATAATCGCGGATGAGCGGCGTGGAAACTAAGACTTCGACTCCCGGAACACGGCTGTTACCTCGCGCAGACTTCATCAAACGCTGTGAAATGACAGCTTTGAGAAGTCCGGCGAGTTGGATACGAATTGATTTTTGTTGAAACGGTGGAAACGCCGACAGAATGCGCGTCAAAGTTTCGGAAGCATCCAAAGTGTGCAGAGTTGACAAGACAAGATGACCTGTTTCAGCCGCAACAAGGGCGGTTTCAATCGTTTCAAGGTCGCGCA
>JANOXW010000550.1:0-4064 GCA_031418635.1 Acidobacteriota bacterium | reverse complement strand
CGAATCCGACTAACAAAGAAAAATCGACTTCCGAAAAACAACTAACGAGTGATAGAAAGCAAGATACAAATTGATTTCAAACTCGAAACCGAAAGAAAATCTATAAATAATTTCAGCGAAACTTGTTTTAAGAGTTATTTTGAAAGATAATGTGCCAAATGCCAAGATGACCTTAGCATTAAAACTTGGATAAAGGAGAGTCCAAAATGTTTCGTTCCGGCGATCAAATAGGTTCGTATTTTCTCATTCAGAAAATTGGCAGAGGTGCGTTTGGCGAAGTTTGGTTGGCGGAAGAAAAGACGGCAATTTCGACTCATAAAGTTGCGCTCAAACTGCCGAATGTAGAAGATATTGACCTCGAAACTATTCGCCAAGAAGCAAGCGTTTGGGAAACCGTCAAAGGACATCCGAATATTTTACCGATTATCAAAGCCGACAACATTGACGGGCAGATTTACATTGCCAGCGAATATGCGCCCGACGGTTCGCTCAACAAATGGCTCAAAAAATACGGCGGAAAAGCACCAACGACAGAGATTGCCGTAAAAATGATACAAGGCATTTTGTCGGGCTTGGAGCATTTACATTCAAAGGGCGTGATTCACCGCGACTTAAAACCTGAAAATATTTTGCTCCAATCAGACACGCCGCGAATTGCAGATTTCGGAATTGCGCGGCTCATGCAAGCAACTTCAAACAGCACACAAGCAACAGGCACACCGGCTTATATGGCTCCCGAATGTTTCTACGCAGTTCGTTCAGTGCAAACAGATATTTGGGCGGTCGGCATAATTTTTCATTTGCTTTTGACAGGAAAACTACCATTTCTGCAACCTGACGCAGTTTCAATAATGAATGCGATTCTAAACAGCGAACCGCAAATTCAGAACGACATCTCACCTAAATATCGGGAAATAATTGAAATGGCTTTACGAAAAGACGTAACTCGGCGTTATTTTTCGGTCGCGGAAATGCAAGAAGATATGGACGGTTTCGGGACAAAAGTTTTTGCAAGAAGAGAAGATAAAATAATTGTTCAAATATCTGATGAGCCGAAGTATGAGTTAGCAGAAACATTGGTTATTGCCAAATTATCGCAAAATCAAATTCCGCAAACCAAATTTAACTTTTTCGGTGCGCGAAAATCTATAGGAATTGCAGTAGCTTTATCGGTAATTTTAATAGTAATAGCTGTTTGGGCTGGTTTTCAGTTTGGGAAAAAGGAAAATGCGGCGGAGAAAAATATTCTTAACTCAGCAAATACTGATTCAACTTTGCCCGTTCAACCAATCAATCCGGCAACGGGAACAGGCGAACAAGGCGCGGCAAATAGAAATCTGAATAAAAATATGAATGTGCCGAACAAAAAATTGCCCGGCAAAAACAATTCGTCTTCTAATCAAGGCAATATTCCGCAGCTGGGAAATTATTACGATATGGATGGTCATACTAGGGACACTGATGGTCATATTATGGACACTGATGAATACGATATTATTTCACCAACTCCAACGCCGCGAAAAACACCTGATAATAGACCATCTGTTAATAATAGACCAGCTGTTAATAAGTCGACACCACGACCGATAAACACGATAAGCGAAGATTGCCGCTACAATGGAAAATGCAATTAAAGTTGCAGAATATCGCAATCTGAGATATTTTTGTTTTAGAGATGCGAATATTCAGCCGAAAAGCGTTAAGAGAATTTGCCAAAGAACATAATCAATCGGAGCAACCGCTTGAAGATTGGTATCGAATTGTTAAGAAAGCAACTTGGAAAAATCCGGCTGAAGCGAGAGCCGATTTTCCACACGCGGATTTAGTTGGAATCTGCACCATTTTTAATATCGGCGGAAACAAGTTTCGTCTGATAACCAAGATAAACTATCAATGGCAACAGGTTTTTATTCGTTTTATTTTGACGCATAGCGAATACGACAGAGGAAAATTTTATGATGATTGCGGATGTTGACACACAAAAATACGGCGAATTATTGCTGAGTGTTTTACCGACTTCTATCAGAAACGACGACGAACTCGATAGAATGACGCGGGAATTTGACGCTTTGATGACTAAATCTCTCAAAGGCGGTCTGACTTTTGAAGAACAGCGTCTGTTTGAATTGTTGGCGGATTTGATAGAGAAATACGAAGATGAAAATTATCCGGTCGGAAGCCGTTCAACGCCTGAAAGTAGGTTGGCTTTTCTGATGGAGCAAAAGGATTTGACGCAAAAAGACTTAGTGCCTGCTGTGTTTAGTTCGCAGAGTATTGTTTCGGAAATAATTAACGGAAAACGCAAAATAAATATCAATCAAGCCCGAAAACTTGCAGATTTTTTTAAGGTTTCGGTTGAGTTGTTTGTTTGAAAAATAAAAGTTCAGAGTTACGCATTTATGCGTGAGTTACGTTGGCACAAAGACAAGGTGCGAGTTCCAAATCAAGTGAACGAAGGCGCACACTTTTTCACGCATAAATGCGTAACTCTGAACCATCCGCGAATTATTTACAGCATCAAAATATATGAAAAGAAAATTAACCTTAATATTTTTAGCCCTATTTATCTCGATAGGTTTTTGGCAATTGCTTGAAACGCCAATTTATTCGCAAAATAAGCCACTGACACTTGGACAGGTAAGCACTTCGCTAAACGTCTCAAACGATAAAAAGAAAGAATCGGCAATAACGGCAAAAAAGGTCAGACAAGTCGGCGTAACCTTTCCGCTCACTCCCGAAATCGAACTCGAACTCCGCAGAGCCGGAGCAACCAACGAACTAATCGAAGCCATCCGCCAAAACTCGCCGCGTCTGCCAACGCCGACGCAATCGCCAATCGTAAAATCTAATTCAACCGTGAGCGGCAAAGAGATGAAAAATTCAATCGGCATGGAATTTGTCAAAATTCCTTCGGGCGAATTTATGATGGGTTCGAGTGATGCGGAAATTGACGAAGCACTTTACGAATGTAAAAAAATTCCCAATAAATGCGAGCGCGAATGGGTCACACGGGAATCGCCGAAGCATAAAGTTACGATTAAAGAAGATTTTTGGATAGGCAAGTTTGAAGTAACGCAAGGACAATGGCAGGCAATAATGGACGACAATCCGAGCTATTTCAAAGATTGTGGAGCAAATTGTCCGGTCGAAACCGTGAGTTGGGACGACATACAGGTTTTTCTAAAAAGATTAAATTCTAGAGATACGCAGTTTGAATATCGTCTGCCGACCGAAGCCGAGTGGGAATATGCGGCGCGAGCGGGAACGACGACAGCGTTTGCGTTTGGAGATAGTTTGAGCTCTGAGCAGGCAAATTTTAACAGCAATTATTCGTATGGCAATGGAGCAAAGGGAAAATATTTAGAAAAAACGGTTTCTGTAGGAAGCTATCAGCCGAATGCTTGGGGTTTGTATGATATGCACGGGAATGTGTCGGAATGGTGCGAAGATAGGTATGGCGCGTATTCAAGTTCGGCACAGATAGACCCAACGGGGGCGACAAGCGGCTCGTATCGGGTGAATCGCGGCGGCAGTTGGAATTATGGCGCGGTAGCTCTGCGTTCGGCGTATCGTAGCGACAATGCGCCGTCGTTTCGTATCAACTTTTTCGGTTTTCGTCTTCTCAGGAGTGCTGAATAACACTTTAGCACTTTTACTCTTTTACGCTTTGCTAAAGATTTGGATAGCTTGAAAAGGAAATTCGTCCGAAGCGAAGCCGCGACGAATTTCCTTTTCAAGCGGGCTAGAGGTTATAAAGTCAAGCCGACAAGGAAGGAAAAAAACGCCGCGCAAGCGGCTCGAAATTTTTTTGAGAAATAGTTATTATTTTTGCGGTCAATAAAATGAAGCCGAAAATTTACGTCGAAACGTCAATTCCGAGTTTCTATTACGAAACCAGAACCGAACCCGAAATGTTAGCGCGGCGTGAATGGACACGCCAGTTTTGGGATGAATTTAGTCAAATTTATTTTCTGGTTACGAGTTGGGCGGTTTTAGACGAATTGAACAACGGCGATTATCCAAAGAAAGAAAAATGTTTGAGATTGATGGAGAATTTGCCGCTT
>JANOXW010000549.1:0-6320 GCA_031418635.1 Acidobacteriota bacterium | reverse complement strand
CTATTATCGGATTGATGCAATGGTTTTGGATTGCGCGATTTTGGTCGCCAACCGAACCGCCACTTCAACTGCTTGATTTGCTGGCGGAAAAATAGAAATAATTTAAAGCATTTAGAAAATTAGGAACTTTCCAAAGCTACACTTTGGCGTAGGTCAAGCCGGTTTGTCCCTGATATTTTCCGCCGCGATCCTTGTATGAAACGGCGCAGTCTTCGTCAGATTCAAAAAATAGAATCTGCCCGATGCCTTCGTTGATATAGACGCGAAGCGGAAGGTTTGCCAGATTTCCGATCTCGACTACCAATCTGCCCGTCCAACCAGCTTCGAGTGGTGTCGTGTTGACGAGCAAACCGGCGCGTGCGTAGGTTGATTTGCCGACGGCTATTCCTGTTACATTGCGCGGCATTTTAAATGTTTCCACCGTTACGCCTAAGCCGTAATGATGCGGCGGCAATAGATAATATTGTGCGCCGTCTTCGGCTGTTTTGAGCGGCGGCTCTATTAGAGAATCTTCATCAAATTTTTTCGGGTCAATCTCGAAACCGCGAATTGGTGAAAAGACGCGAAAACCGTCATCTGCCAGCCGCATATCGTAACCATAACTCGAAGCACCAGCGGAAATTATGCGGTTTCCGTTGACTTCCCGCAGAAGTTCGGGCAGAAACGGCGTAATCATTTGTTCGTCGGTCGCCATTCGGCGAATCCACAGGTCTGATTTGATACTCATATCGTTATAACATCTAAAAAAACGCGGCTTTTGTCAAAATCAAAATTGTTGAAAGTTGGAGTTTGGGACACAATTTCTGAATCTCCATTATAATTTTTGCGAAAATTCTGATATAAGTTTTGTTGCCCTTTTATAACACATAATTTCGAGATGAAAAACTATGCTTTTCCTTACGCAATCAGCCGCCGTTTATGGAATTGACGCGCTCATTGTTGACATTGAAGTCAATCTGCAACCTGTCAAAGGCGAAATTGATAATGCGCCAACGGTTCTCATTGTCGGTTTGCCCGACACGGCTATCAGAGAATCGCGTGAACGCATCCGCGCCGCGATTACTAACAGTTCCTTCTTTTTTCCGTTTCATAAAACGACGATAAATCTTGCGCCCGCCGATGTGCGAAAGGAAGGCGCGAGTTTTGATTTGCCAGTTGCGCTTGGGATTTTAGGCGCAAACGGCGATTTGGGAAATGGTGATAGTTTGGAAAACACCTTGAGTGTCGGCGAATTGTCTTTAGACGGTCGTGTGCGTCCTGTGCGCGGTGCGCTTTCGATTGCGTTGCGATGCCGGGAAAACGGCATCAAAAATCTGCTTTTACCCGAAGAAAATGCGACGGAAGCGGCTGTCGTCAAAGAAGTAGATGTTTATCCGATTAGAGATTTGCGCGAAGCCGTCGAAGTTGCCAACGGTTTGCAACGCGGAAGCGGAATGCCGATGCCGCCTTTAAAATTAGACATTGCTGACATCAAAGAGAGTGAACATAAATATCGGGTTGATTTTGCCGAAGTTCGAGGACAGCAAAGCGCGAAACGTGCGCTCGAAGTTGCCAGCGCGGGCGGTCATAATATTCTTCTGATTGGTCCGCCGGGTTCGGGCAAAACGATGTTGGCAAAGCGTCTGCCGACGATTTTGCCGCCGCTTGAATTTGAAGAAGCATTAGAAATTACGAAAATTCATTCGGTTGCGGGTTTGACGGGAAAATCGGGTTTGGTAACAAACCGACCTTTCAAATCACCACATCACACGGTTTCGCAAGCGGGTTTGATCGGCGGTGGTTCGATTCCAAAACCGGGCGAAGTTTCACTCGCACACTTAGGCGTTTTGTTTCTCGACGAATTGCCCGAATTTGACCGAGCCGTTTTGGAAGTTCTACGGCAACCGATGGAAGACAAACAAGTTACCATCAGCCGTGCGGCGATGTCTTTGACTTTTCCCGCCCATTTTACGATGGTTGCTTCGATGAATCCGTGTCCGTGTGGCTATTTCGGTTCGTCGCGGGAATGCAAATGTTCGCCGATGCAAATTCAGCGTTATGTCGGCAAAATTTCCGGTCCGTTGCTTGATAGAATTGATATTCACATAGACGTTCCCGCCGTTAAATTTAAAGAACTGCGCGGCAAGGGCGTTGCCGTTGGCGACAGTTCCGAAAAGATTCGTCAGCGCGTTATCAATGCGCGGCAAATTCAATTGGAAAGATTTGTCGGCGACGGCGTTTTTTCAAATTCGGCAATGTCGCCGACGCAGATTCGCAAATTCTGCGCGTTGGACGCGGAAAGCGAAAATCTGCTTGAAAGCGCAATGCTTCGGCAAGGTCTTTCCGCCCGCGCTCACGACAGAATTCTAAAAGTTTCGCGGACTATCGCCGATTTGGAACAGAGCGAAAATGTCCAATCAACACACATCAGCGAAGCCATCGGCTATCGTTCGCTTGACCGCAATTATTGGACATAGTTTTTGTCGCAAGTGCGACAAAGTTGATTGTAAAATGCTATTATTATCAATCGTAAAATAAAGAGATGACAGCAGAAAATTTAATCGGATTTGAAAATATACCGCAGACGATTCCGCATTTTTGTTTTGAATCGTGGCGCAGACACAACAAAACTGACGCGCTCAGTCATAAAGTTAAAGATGTTTGGGAAAATTTTTCGGGTTTAGCGGTTATCGAAAGAATAAAACGCATCGCGCTTGGCTTGGCGGATTTGGGTGTCAAAGCAGGCGACCGCGTGGCGATTATTTCCGAAAATCGTCCCGAATGGTCTTTGACCGATTTGGCGATTTTGTCGCTTCGGGCGGTTAATGTGCCGATTTATACGACGCAAGCCGTTGAGCAGATTCGGTATATTCTGGAAGATTCGGGCGCGAAAATTCTGTGTATTTCGGGCAAAAAGATTTATAAACACGCCGAAGATGCGTTGCACAGCGTTGAGCGCATTGAAAAGCTGATTTTCTTTGATGCCGATGCTGTTCCTGCCGAAAACAATAAGGCATTGACGCTTGCCGAAGTCGAAAAACGTGGTGAGGATTTGGAAAAAATTGATTCACAAATTTTTGAAAATAATCTCGAACAAATCAAGACAGACGACCTTGCCACAATTATTTACACTTCAGGAACGACGGGCGAACCGAAAGGCGTTTTGCTCACACACGAAAATTTTACATCTAATATTACAGCAATCTCGAACGGTTTGCCGATATTGAAAACCGACCGTTCATTGGCGGTTTTGCCGCTTTCGCATATTTTTGAACGGACGGTTTTTTATGTCTTGTGTGCCAACGGTGTTTCGATTAATTTCTGTTCGTCTTTTGATCAAATTGCCGCGTTTTTGGCAGAAGTTCGCCCGACAATTATGACGGCTGTGCCGCGTCTGTTCGAGCAGGTTTATCATAAAATTGTTAAAAAAGGCAAAGCGGCGGGCGGTTGGAAAACGTCGCTATTTGATTGGGCTTTAGATGTCGGACAGGAATATTGGGAAGCGAAAGACAAACGCGAATCTATTTCAACGATTTTGGCGATGAAACATTCGATTGCGAGTCGGCTTGTCTTTTCAAAATGGCGGGCGGGCGTTGGCGGAAGTATTAGATTTTTTGTGTCGGGCGGCGCACCGCTTTCCAAAAAACTTTCCTACGCTTTTTGGGCGGCAGGAATCCCGATTTTGCAAGGCTACGGAATGACCGAAGCCTGTATAACCTGCGCGAATCGTCCCGAAGACAGCAAAGTCGGCTCAATCGGAACACCGTTTGAAGGAATCGAAATGAAGATTGCCGAATCTGACGGCGAAATTCTGATTCGCGGCAAAAATGTGATGCGCGGTTATCTCAACAAACCCGAAGAAACTGCGAAAGCGATTGACGACGAAGGTTTTTATCACACGGGCGATGTCGGTTATGCCGACGAGGACGGACATTTTTTTATCACCGACCGCAAAAAAGATTTATTTAAACTTTCAAACGGCAAATACGTCGCGCCGCAACAAGTCGAAAGTCTGTTGAAGCAATCGCCGCTTGTTTCGCAAGCCGTCGTCGTCGGTTCGGGCAGAAAACAAGTCGGCGCACTTATCGTTCCCGATTGGGAAACGCTCAAACAAACGCTCAAAGAAGAAGGCATCGCGGCAACCGGCACACGCGAAGAACTGTGCGAAAATCCTTACGTCATCAAAAGGGTGCAACGCGACGCAGGCGAATTTACGCGGGAAATGAACGATTATGAAAGAGTCAAAAAAGTCTATCTGCTGCCGCGTGAATTTTCGATTGACAAAGGCGAAATGACTCCGACATTAAAAATAAAGCGCGGTGTGATTGACGAAAAATACGAAGAAGCGATTGACGAGATTTGCGGAAGCTGATGAAAATGTTTAACTTAAAACTTCATTTTCATTAAGCAATTGATTGAGAACTGAGAAATCTTTGTGCTTGTTGTTGAGAAGTGCGTGGGCGAGTTCGTAAAGCGGAATCGGAATTTCGACGGTTGCCACCATTTCGTCTGACTGTGGATAATGTGTGTAAAACTCGACTTCTGAAACGCAAAATTCACAGACAGCGAGATGCGCTTCAATTCTTTCGCGTCCACGAAGCGAAACTTCGCCCGTTTGAAATGCCAACAAATCTCCCGATGAAGGACAAATCACGCTTTTACAAAAAGTTACCATTTTTATCGAAAACATATAAAAATTTTAATCGAACATCCCCGAACAACTTCACCCAAAAATTACAAGGCGGAAATTTAGTAGTTACAAGAAAAGTAAATCTGTAATGCACGCTTGCTTCCAAAACTTATCAATTAAAAATTTAATAATTTATCGGAAAAATTGAGTTTTAAAATGAAAATTTCTTGTATTTGTAGAAATAGTTGAACTTATCGCTTTCGTTAAACAAAGTAAAAAAATACAAAAAACTGTTGCTCTAAAACAAAATAATTGCTACTATTTAACTTGTAGTTAGTAAGATACACAAATCTTGCTAACCAACCCCTAATTAACTACAAAGCTCGGTGGTTGATTTACAAGTTTTTTTCTACCAATTCTACATTTTGCAGAACAATCGCTTTAACTGTGGAAAATAATCTCTTTCGGGAAGAGATTTCCACGCCAAAGCGGGTAGGCAGAGCTGTCTAAAAAAAACAAATCAAAATACAAATTAAATGATACAAGCGGAAAGGTTAAGTATGAGTGCAACAAACGGGCATAAACATCTGCCGAAATCCATTCAAAGCAGACAAATCAAAGTCGGGAAATGGAATGATAGCCTCAAAAAATCTGATGTTAATCAGATTTGGACGGAACTTCATCGAATAGTTTCGTCGCATCCATTGGTCAGAGCTTCAAAACGGGCGGGTTTTCTGGTTGAAGAAGGCAAACACAATGCTTACACGGATTTAACGCAAGAACTTTTTGTCGCGTTATTGGGGAAGGAGCGTTTTCAGCATTATCTCGATACGGAGATGTCGGACGCGGAAATCGAAGCGGAAATCAGCCAAATCGAATTGACTAATATGTTGACTGCCGAACTTCGCAAACGCTATCCCGAATCTTACCGGTTGGCGCGGCGTGTTTCGACTTTAATTCAAACGAGCAAAGGGTTTAAGCGGTTTGACAATATCAATAACCCGGAAGTTCATCGCCGTTTGGTTGACCGACTGTATGGTTTAGCCGAGTGGAAAGATGGCAAATCGCGCCGTAATTTTCAGGAAATGGAAGAGCGTGTAAAAACCGTTTCCTTCCAAAACCGCGATACGCGAATGGTCGGTTGCACGGGCGATGCTCAAATTGTTATCAGCAATGTCGAACTCGAAAAACTGATTGTCAAAGTCTTCAAAGCGGTTGATTCGCCCGTTGACGTGCGTTCATTGCGTTCATTTGTGATGTCGCGTTTGCCGATTATGGATATTTATTTAGTGCCGGTCGGCGGCACAAGCAAAGACGACGACGGCGACCGAATGGATTTCGATTATGCCGACACACGCGAAAATCCCGAAGAAAATGTTCTGCGCCGCGAAGGTGAATTAACGGCAACCCATTTTGTTGATGGTTTTTTGCAAAACTTAAATAAATCAGTGCGCGGGAAATCAAAACAGTATAATCGGATGATAAATGTCTTGTGGTATTGTTATTTAATCAGCGACAGCGGAACGCAACTCGAAGTTGCGGAAATGCTCGGTGTTTCCGATTCACTCGTTTCCGATTATCGCAAACGCATCGAAGCTCATCTCCAACAACTCTCATTTAACGGTGTCAATGAAGCCCGCCAATTTGAAAAAGCCCTGCGCCACAAAGTTCGTGATTTGGTTTCAGTCGAGAAACACGAAATAGCCGTCTG
>JANOXW010000548.1:0-3826 GCA_031418635.1 Acidobacteriota bacterium | reverse complement strand
CCGGCGCGACTGAAATTTGGGTCAAACCGACTGCCGGCGGCGAGCCGATTCAGGTAACTAAAAACGGATTTTATAACCAATACCCGATCTGGTCTTCGGACGGTCAGCAAATCGCCTATTTTTCCAAGCGCGGCAATAAGGGTGGCATTTGGCGCGTGTCTTTTACCGGCGGAGAACAAAGCGAAATTGTCGGCGATATTGATTTTGCGGCGAAGCCTCGTTACTGGGCGAAAAGCGGGAAGATTTATTTTCAACAGCGATCCGATATTTTTACGGTTGACGTGAAATCAGGCGAAATAAAACAGATCACCGACTTTGAAGCGAAAAATTTGAAGCCTCGTTCGATTGAAATTTCAGCAGATGAATCAAAAATCGCTTTTTCGATTAAGGAAGATGATGTTTTTAAGATCAAAGTTGAGCAACTAAATTCCGGTCAATTTGATGAAATAGCGGCATCTAAAAATCAGATTGATTATTTGGCGTGGCATCCGAATGGAAAAGATGTGTTGTTTAGTGCGACAGTTGAAGGAACTTATCATATTTTCCAAACCTCGATAAATGACGGTGAACCGATTCAGCTTTCAACCGGCGACTTCGATTTTTTTATTGAAGACGTATCAACTGAAGGGAATCAAATACTTTACTGGTCGCAGAACGAGAGTTCGGATTTGTGGATGGTCAACATCAAAGACGGGCGTGAAACATTATTGGCGAACAATACGGAATCAGAATATTGGGCTGCCCTCTCGCCGGACGGAAAATCCGTCGCTTATCAATCTGTAATAAAAGCCAACCGCCCGTTTAGCGGAGCTATATCTACCAAATCCGTCTCCGCCGCGGGAATTCCTTTGACTGTTTCGGCAAACGGATTTTCTCCCGTCTGGTCAAAGAATGGTGAATGGATCGCATTTTTTAAGCGGGCGGAAAAAGATATAGAAATTTGGCGCGTCGGACCGAGCGGCGGTGATGCTCTAAAACTTACTTCCGGCAATATTCAAACGCCGGATTATGTGTCAACGCCTTATTTAAAAGTTGGTATCAATCAACTAACCTGTCCGCCGAACGGTGATGCCGTCGCATACCCGGCAGTCCGGGACGGCATTTCAAATATTTGGCTGGTAACCTCCGACGGACTACGCGACGAGCCGCTCACCGATAACCAAGATCAATCCGAAAAATTGTGCTGTCCGGCGTGGACACCGGACAGCAAATATTTTGTCGTTTCATCCACACACACTTCAACCGAACCGATGCGCTCGACGACTAACCGATTGTGGCTCTATGCCGCCGATAAATCCGATAAAAAAATGCTCTTTGAATCCAAGGAGCAAATCAGATTTTTGGGAATTGGAAACGGCGGAAAAGATGTCATCATTGCGATTATCCCAAATTCGACCGTTTCCACGCCTACGCCGGATTCGATTCGTGTCAAGTTAGTGTCGCTTGACACGGGCGCGAATTTGGACGTTAATACTTTAAGCAAGGCGTATTCACATAATATTCATTTATCACCGGACGGGAATTTGATTGCATTCGTTTCCCGCACTGAAAATGTTTCTGAAATTTGGACGGTTTCGGTTAGTGGCGGAGTGCCGCAAAAACTGATTACCGAAAATGATCCGAAAGTATTTATATCGAGTCTTTCCTGGTCACCGGACGGGAAATCAATTGTCTTCGGAAGGCAGACGCAAAACAGTCTGCTTTCGATGTTAGTTAAATAGAAATGGAGGAAAATTATGAAAAACCGATTAACCGCAATTACATCGGCGATTATCCTGTTCGCGGCTGTTCTGATAAGCCTGTCGTGTAAGGACGTTCCGCAGAATAACACAACGAGCAACACGACGGCGAACAATACCGTAGCGAACGTCAATCAGAATAATTCCGTTCAAAACAGCGAATCTGATTCTGCTTTAACTCTTGATTGTCGTGAAACTAATCCGCGCAGACGACAAGAAGTCTTTGATAAAATTGAGGAAAATATTGGAAACAACACCATTTTGCAATACCAATATGAATATGGAAAATTCGATTTTGATGTTGTAGATAGTGGTGGGGACTTAGTGGTGTATTTTTGGGGGCGCGTTTATACCAAGAAAGAAGATAAGGTGGACGACCTTAACAAAACATTTAAGAAACTTGTAAAAAATGGCTGCGTGTCAAAAGTCGTTTTCAGTGAACCCGCAAATGCTAAAGCAACCGCATTACCGGGCTTTGAATATAATTTGTGTGAATCTCCAAATGAGGTTTGTTCTGACGGTGTATGTCGGAATGGCTGCAAAAAAAAGGAAGATGACGGTAATACAAATACAAATACGAACGCTAACCGAGGAAATTAATTTTGAATTTATTTGACTCGTCGGGCGATCTAAGCACCGTTGACAAAGGCGGTTTCTTCGGTCGCCCGGCGGTTTTCCGTGTCGTTTTTGCGGCGCGGATTGTTTTTTGTAAATGACAATATTTTCAGACAAAACACTTTCGCAAAAACTTGAACGCACCGAGGCGCGGACTAGTGCTGATTTTGTCGAAGTGTGGAAATTGGAAGAAATTTGAAAAAAGAAAAAGGACAGCCGAAACTATCCTTTTTTTTATTAAGTTTTTAATCGCTTATTACGGAAGAAGCAAGTCGGCATCGTTGGCGACAAACCTGTTGTAAGTAATCGAAGTATTATTGATGGTACCAAGCATTCCGCCGCTTGCGTTTGTCGGGTTTTCGGTGGGGAGATAAGAGCGCGACCTTGATTGAACACGAATCAGCGTGTCTGCATCCGGCACATCATAGAGCGTCGTTGATCGGAAATGGCGGATAAGTCGGACATCAGGATTCGGTGTATTAGGAGTATTTGTCGTCGGTATATAGCTGGCAAAAATCGTGCTGATTACCAACTTTCCGTCAGGACGGCAAACCCAACTTCCGATTAGATCGGTTCCGGTTCCCGTGTTGATTTGATAATCCGGTGTTCCTGTCCACGCTTGTCTGACCGAACCATCGGCGGTCAGGCTCAGTTGATAAATATACTGATGAATGACCGTTCCATCGCCAAAGACATCAGTTGGCGGATCAACGCGCGTGTATGCGCCCAGAAAATTAAACTTTTGACATCCGGTTTTTGTGGCAAATGCGGGAACTGACGCGAAAATAAGGACGAACATCGGCAGTAGAAACATTTTTTTTAACATAATTATTCTCCTATTTTTTTTCTAATTTTTCGAAATATGATCGGTTTTGAAAACTATCTATCTGTCTAAACGACAAATAAAAGAAAAAAGGGTCATTCGATACGAATTTTAATTTTCAGACTCCTTTTTTTTAGCAGATGGTTTATTGGACAGGTTTTTGCTTATGAAACGATTGCTCCTGTCTTTACCCTCGTTTCACGGTGTTTAATTGAGAATTCCAATTTAAAATGCTATCGCAAAAACTAGAACACAACGAGGCGCGGACGAATGTTGATTTTGTTGAGATTCCAAATTGTAAATGAAATAAGTTGAAATATGACCAACGGAACATTGAATATTGAACTACTTGATACCGAATCTGCGACTCAAGCGATTCGCATTGTCGGTGATTTAGCGGATGAAAACGGAATTGCTTGGGCAATCTGCGGTGGAATTGCGATGGCAATTTATGGAAGCAATTATAGCAACACAAAAGATGTTGATTTGATTGATAGGTTAAAACGACTGGCTTTGCCCGATAAAACAAATGATTTTTAGACTTACAGAACGCAACTTAAAAACGAAATTCGGAGATTTTCACGAGATTCTTTATTACGACGGACAATCGGAATCAATTGCGCTCGTGATGGGCGATGTCGAAAACGCG
>JANOXW010000547.1:0-10543 GCA_031418635.1 Acidobacteriota bacterium | reverse complement strand
CTAGAAAATAGCACACGGATAAACGCTGATAGAACGGATTTTCACGGATGTTTTTGATAATTATTTGAAAACGCGCCGAAAATCTATTTGAAATAACAGGGGCAAATCCGCTAAATCAGTGAGAATCGGCGTGCTATTTCTATTTTATTTCTAATCAACACTCAAGTATAATTAGCGACCTTTGTCGCTTTGAGCAAGCGCAAGACCTGCCTCTACATTTTTCATAGCACAAGCCTACAAATTGTGTTTGGCAATCAAATGACGAAAAGCGTGAACCGGAATCTGCAAAAGCGTAGCGGCACGGGTTTGATTGCCGCTAGTGCGCTGGAGAGCTTCGGCGACCAAGTCTTTTTCGAGATTGTTGATGAAGGTTGGCAGATGCAATCCGTCATCGGGCAAAGTAATTTTGGGCGCGGCGTGAAACACCGAAAAATCATCGGTGCAATGTTCGGGCAAAATTTCTCCCGCGCAATGTGTCAATGCCACGGCGCGTTCAATCGTATGTTCGAGTTCGCGGACATTACCGTCCCACACCCGACTTTGCAGTGTTTGCAGAGCTTCTTTGGAAAAACCGATTTTTTTGCCCGATTGAGCGCAGAATTTTTTAATAAAATGATTGACGAGTTCGGGAATATCTTCGCGCCGTTCGCGGAGTGGCGGAATTTGTAGCGGAATAACCGACAGACGATAGTAAAGATCACGGCGAAATGTGCCATTTTCGACCATTTGCCGGATGTCGCGGTTGGTCGCGGTAATCACCCTCGTATTAACCGGAATCTCGACAGACGCGCCGACCGGACGAATGCGCCCGTCTTGCAAAACCCTGAGCATTTTGACCTGCATCGCCAACGGCATATCGCCGATCTCATCAAGAAAAAGTGTCCCGCTATCTGCGGCTTCAAAAAGTCCTTGACGGCTTTTTTCCGCGCCGGTGAACGTGCCTTTGAGAAACCCGAAAAGTTCCGATTCGAGTAGATTTTCCGGCATCGCGCCGCAATTTATCGGGATAAATGGTTTGTCGGCACGGTCGGAAAGATCGTGAATCGCCCGTGCGACCAACTCTTTTCCCGTGCCGCTTTCGCCCGTAATTAAAATCGTTGATGTTTCCTGCGCGACGGTTTCAATCAGTCGGCAAAGTTTTCGCATTGGCGGAGATTGTCCGATGATGTTTGTAACGCTTCCACTCATTCGCTGAGCGCGGCGGAAAGCGCGGTTTTCGGTAATAATCGCCTGTTTTTCGAGCGTCCGTTTGACAATTAATTTGAGTTCTTCATTGTTGAACGGCTTTTGGACAAAATCGTCCGCGCCAAGTTTAAAAGCCTCGCGTGCGGTGGTAATCGTGCCAAATGCCGTCATCAAAATAACGCTGATGTCTTCGGAAAATTCGCGTGCCGCTTTGAGCAGTGCGATACCATCCATATCGGGCATCCGCACATCCGAGATAATCAGATCACAAGGCGCAGTTTTAAGATGTTCGAGTGCTGATCTTCCGTTATTCGCTGTCTCCACTGCGTAACCTTCCTCTTCAAAAATTACCTTTAAAACCTTCCCGTAACTTGCTTCGTCATCAACTATGAGTATATTTGCCATAATGCTCCTTATTTCTGCTTTGTCAGATTAACTTTCTTGATAAGTTTTAGTTCTTAGCCAGTGAATACGGGCGATAACATAAAGCCCCAGGTCATTAAGTTAAGAACCAAAAAGTAGAACAGACTGTTAGTCTGTTCACTCTTTGCGGTTGAAGTCGCTTTCATTTACCAACCATCTCGGTGTTGTGCGCTGAAAACAGGCTAACAGACTGTTTTACAATTTTCGCTTAACTTAATGCTACGGGCTTTAGGCTGACATCCGCTTCGCGGGTTAAATGAAGTTAAGTCTATTGCTATCAAAGAGTAAGATAAAAATTTTATCTGACAAAGTAGAATTTTATCTGACAAAGTAGAATTAAGTTCTCTTGCGTTTGATTGTTTGATAATTCATAAACTTAAAACGCTCAACTAATCTTGGATTCCTCAAAAAACTTTCCGGTTGAACTTATCGCGGCAGTTGAACGGTTATTTTTGTCCCGCTGTTTTCGCGGCTTTGAACATTAATTCGCCCGCCGTGATCAACAATGATTTTATGGGCAATGGAAAGTCCCAAACCGGTGCCGTTTGCGCCAACTGAAAACGGCTCGAATAAATGTTCGAGATTTTCGGGACTGATTCCGATGCCGGTATCTTCAAAAATAATCTGGATATTTTTCCCGCGAAGTTCTTTCACCCTGACGTTTAATGTTCCGCCTGTCGGCATTGCCTCCAGCGAATTTCGTAGAATATTCCAAAAAACTTGCTTGATTTGCGTTTGATTTACCTGAATGTTTATTTGTTTTTTAGGCGGCGCAAATTCTATCAGGTGCGTCGTTTTGACTTCCGGACTATGCCGCAAAAGTGTCAAACAATCACGGATTGTTTGACTGATGTCCGTGTCTAAAAAACTTTCTTTGGAAAATATATTTGCCGATGGACGCGCATATGTCAAAAAATTGGTGATGATGTGATTTAACCGGTCTGATTCGCTTAAAACCACTTCCATCAATGAAGCCTCAGTCGTCGCCGGGGGCAGTTTAGTCTGCAAAAACTGGAGTGCGGCACTCATCGAACCCAACGGGTTGCGAATTTCGTGGGCGAGTCCGGCTGCCATTCGTCCAACTGCTGCCAAACGGTCTGAACGCCGCAGAGTTTCTTCCATCGCCCGCATCTGCGAGATGTCCTGAAAGGTCAGAATCAATCCCGTTACCTTGCTTGTTCTTCCCACCAAAGGCGTAATCGAACAGGCAACCGTTACTTGACGCTTTCTCTTTCCGCCGCCAACCGCCGGAATTTCCGTTTCAAAATGCTCGGTCGTAAATTCGTCGCTTTGCACCGAACCGAGACAAACATCAACCATCGCGCGGATGGATTCGCCAAAGACGGAAAAAATGTTCTGCCCGATTGTTTCGGAGGCTTGGAGTCCAAAAACATCTTCCGCCGCGTGATTGAACGAATAAATTTTTCCTTCCAAATCGGTGGTAATCAAGCCGGACTTGATTGATTCGACAATTCTTTCGTGAAGAATGTGAAAATTAGCAAAATTTGCCACAGTTTCGCGCAATTGTTCTTTAAGCCGCCGACGCTCTGACACACGGGCGGCAAGTAGTCCGACAATCAGCAAAGCGACGTTATTAAAAGCAATGATTTGAAGAAATCTCGACGACGGAACATCGCCGGAAAAAGAGTAAATAAATGATTGCGCCGATAAAACTGAAAGCACAGAGTAGCAGACGGCACACAAAACAGCCGTAAAAATCGTTTCTGTTTTGCCAAAGAAATATCCGACAACGCTGGTTAAAATTATGTAAAGCGTAACATATGGCGAAACGATGTCGCCGGTTTGCCAGACAATCCAAGTAGTCAAAAGAATGTCCATCAAAAACTGAACACGAATCTGCCAGTGAAGATGTTGTTTCAAGTGCAGAAAAAAAAGATAAACAATCGTCAGCCCGATTGAATACAGGAAAAGAAAAAACAATTCGTCCGGAAAAATTTTATCCGGAATCTGCAAATAACTGCTCGTCCACCACCAACCGGCAATCAAAAGTAGAAAAATAAAGGCAAGCCGCCCGAAAATCAGCCGCTGAATTTCGCCGGTCAGCACTGAATCATCTGAGAAAGATTTTTTTTCTAATTTGAACATAACCTTTGAAAAGGCATAAATCTTTTTTGCAATTCTCGTGAAAATCTTTGCCGGTGAAACGTAGCAAAGAATTAAAAGTTAAGCTAATTGTATAATCTCTTGTTGAAAAAAAAGCAACCAAAATTTTTCTAGTCTCAAAACCCCCACCCGCGAAAGGCTATCGCAGAACCACTGTGAATATGCGTCAAACTCCAGAAATAAGATGCTTAATGGCACAAACAAAAACCAATTCAGAGATTTTTCCGTCATTGCAAAAACTGTTTGGCAAATTTTTTTTAAGATAGATTTCTCAAAATGTCTGTTGTTATTTTCGCCTTTAACCATCAATTTTACAGAAAATATATTTTGGAATACTTCACTTATTCGAACTTTACAGCTAAAGAAAAAAAAATGTAGAAAAAAACTTGACATCTCTGATAAATAAGTGTAACAGTTATTTCACACAATTTAATATTTTGTCCAATAAATTAAAGAACTTAATATTTCGTCAGATTCGAACAAGAGGCGGTTGGAAAAAGGACAGAATATTTGACGGACATCAGTAGTTGACGAAATACTAACTCAACTAAGTCTATTCAAATGACTTAACAGATTATGAGTGGAGAAACCAATGACTTTAAATGGTGGATCACAAATAACCCTTGCGGAACTTCTAAACAAAATGATTGAAATGGATGGTTCTGACCTCCATTTGAGAGTGAATAGCCCTCCGCAAATAAGAGTTCACGGAAAAATGCAGCCTTTGGAAGGCTATGCTCGACTTATACCTTCCGAGACAAAGCAACTTGCATATTCGGTTCTTTCCGACACACAGAAAAAATTTTTTGAAGAAAGACTTGAACTCGATTTCTCGTTAGGCTTGGAGGGTTTGTCCCGTTTTCGCGTTAATATCTTCAACCAAAAAGGCACCGTCGGCGCAGTTTTGCGAGCAATTCCCTATAAAATAAGGTCGTTTGAAGATTTGGGGCTGCCACCGGTCGTGGCGGATTTGTGCCGTAAACCGCGAGGTCTCATTTTAGTAACCGGTCCGACCGGTTCGGGTAAATCAACGACGCTTGCTTCGATGATTGATAAAATCAACATCACCCGCCATGAGCATATAATAACCATCGAAGACCCGATTGAGTTTGTTCACGACCATAAAAATTGTGTCGTTAGTCAACGTGAACTCGGCGGCGATACACATTCTTTTGCCGATTCGCTTCGTTCGGCACTGAGACAAGACCCGGACATCGTTCTGGTTGGTGAAATGCGCGATATGGAAACGATAGAAATGGCACTTCGGGTTGCCGAAACCGGACATTTAACTCTGGCAACTTTGCATACTAATACCGCCGCTTCAACCATCAACCGCATCATTGATGTTTTTCCCGCTATTCAACAAGCACAAATACGAACCCAACTTTCATTAGTTTTGGAAGGCATTATGTGTCAGGCACTCTTACCTAATGCGGCAGGCAATGGTCGGGTAATGGCACTCGAAATTTTGATTCCGAATTCCGCTATCCGCAACCTAATTCGTGAAGATAAAGTTCATCAGATTTATTCGATGATGCAGACCGGCTCGGATAAATACGGGATGCGGACGCTTAATCAATCGTTGGCATTGTTGTATCAAAAACGCCAGATTACGATGGAAACGGCATTATCAATCTCGTCGAATGCCGACGAATTAACAGATTTATGCGGACGAAGAAATACCGGCAACAATCTCGGTTTGGGCAATTCAGCAACTATTGCCGCACCTAGATTCCAAAATTCACTGAACATTGCCGCGCCGCGAAAAAGTTAAACTACTGAGGAGCATTGTGGCAGACTGAAGTCTGTTGTCAAAAATTGTCAGGAGTAAAAATTGTAGAAATGGATTTATTCCTAGAAGCTGTTTGAAAACTCAAGATTTTGCCCACGAAACACACGAATCATACGAAAAAAAATATTTTGATTTTGTTCTTTTTTTCGTGAAATTAGTGTATTTCGTGGGCAGAAAAATAGTTTTCAAACAGCCTCTAAGCTCGACTTTATCCATTTATCAATGACTTTTGAAAACCACCGTGCTTGATTTTACAAGTGTTGAAATATAATCGCTTAGAGTTTTCAAACATTACTATTTTGCACGATGTTTGAAAACTCTAAAGTAAAATCTCCGAGCTAAGTCTTTTATTGACATTCTTAATTTTCAAAATGGATAAAGTCGAGCTAAGATAACAAAAAAAATCCTTGGTTAAATAATAAAAAACTCCCACAGAAGTTTTTTATGAGAAATACATTTAGCAAAACAGAAGGACACAATACCGAATTTGACTGGGAAAACGATTATTCTCTGACCGACCGGGCATCATCACCAAACCAAATAGCCATCGTTTGGAACGACGACCGGGAAGTAGTTGCCGCATCGCCGGTTTCAGGCAATTTGCGAGGTTCTTACGATATGGACATCTCGCGCCTACCGTCGGACTTCAATTTGTTTGCGGCACTCAATATGCGGCGCGAGAGTAGTTTGGACGTGCCTCCACTCTCCGAACAAACATTGTTTTTGACCGCCGTGCCGAACTTCGCCGAACGAACGCGGATTTTGGCATTAAGCGGCGATATTTTGGCGTTAGACGATTTTGAATTGTCCGAATGGCTGGTCGAAGCCGAAAAACAAATGTTTCTCGGAACCGATAATCATCCGGTTTTTGAAACATCTTTGGAAGACACGGCTTGCTCGATTACTCGTTTGTCAAACGGTCAAGTGGCAATGACGGAAGTTCCGCGTCAATACATCGAGACTGCCCACGAAAAAATTCTTTCGCTCATCATTAGTGAAGCATCTACCACTACTAATTTTGCGGTTGAAACCCCGCTCAGATGCGTGGCACGTTATTTTTTGACCGCTCTGCCCGAAGGCTCGGTTGCCTTGCGACCGGAAAAAGAATCAGATGTAACAGCTTTCTTAATCATTAGAAAAACCGGATTTAGTTACGGATTATGGAGTCCGGGGATCGGACTTTTCAGCGAATACGCTTTTTTGGCACCGACGGAGATAAATCAGCAAGAAAGCCTTTGGAAAGAAAAAATTACCATAAACAGTCGGAAACCCGTGCAAAATGATGAAACGCTTTCGACAATAGATCCCGAAGAAAACGAACATTTCGGGCGTGGTAAGGCTTTAGAAGAATATATCAG
This sequence comes from Acidobacteriota bacterium, assembly GCA_031418635.1. Lineage (GTDB taxonomy): Bacteria > Acidobacteriota > Blastocatellia > Pyrinomonadales > Pyrinomonadaceae. The sequence continues at coordinate 3,661 of JANOXW010000547.1, read as the reverse complement.
AAAGGCTTTTGACCAACTTTTTCTCCAACTGTCGCCCGAAAAGTTAGAGCAGTTGCAGCTTTCCGGTTATACCCAAGTGGTTTGGGCAACCGAAATGGGACTTTCAGAATTGGTTGCCGGGATTGCTGCTGAATATTCTGCCAACACCGGACTAGATTCTTTTCAGATTGGGGTGCCGGTGGATGAAGCCATTGCGGGTGGGCTTCTGTTCGGTTCGTTCACTTTCGGCGATGATACGGTAGCGGGTGCGGAAATTTTGCCACCAGTCAATATGGCACGCGACCTTCTGATGCTTGCTGACAAAGAAGAAATCGAACGTCGCCGATTTGAAGAGATTGTTTTACAGAAACGTCATAGCCGCGCTGTTTTCACACTTTGGGCGGCACCGGTAGTGGTGATTGCCTGTCTGTTGGCATTGGTTGCCGATACTCTTCGGACACAAGCTATGCTGACTTTTCGGGAATATCGCGCCGATGCCAAAACGCAAGAGTTAAAACCGGCTCTTGACCGTCGCAACTCATATGAAGCCAATTTGAAATGGTATCAGGAATTTATCAAACAAGTCAGTAGTTTGCGACGACAGCAACCGGTCGGAATCGGAATGCTCTATCAATTGAACCAAAATTACCCTTTTAATGTTGACCCGTCATTCTACGTTTCGGATTTAAAATTATTGACCAATAGCGGAGTTGAAATCAAGGGATTGGCACGCAATAAAGATGCGGTTACTTCCTTTTTAAGGTCGCTGGAATTTGCCGGCGGAGCCGAAAGCGGAAAGAAACTTTTTAGTAATTTGACTTATGAAGTGCAGGAAGGAGTTGCAACGGCTAATGTTCCGACTAACGGACAGCCCAATCTTCCGAATATAACGGGTTCCGGGTTAGCCGGAAGCAATCCGGCTCCGGGCATTATTGCTTGGAGCATTAAGGGAAATTATCTGCCGATGGCTGAATTTGTGCCGCCGGATCCGGCTGCAAAGACGGTGGTAAATCCAGCCACAAATCCGCCGGTTACGACTCCGACTAATGTGCCGACTAATATAGTGCCGAAGGCAACTCCCTGATTGTATTTTTTTTGTATTGCCGGATGTTTTAAGTCCGGTTAAAGAGATTGATTTATGAACACAATCCAGAATCCAAATTCGCTCAAAGGTATAGGCGACAGTATTTTATACGAATCGGCTAAATACGGACCGATTGTAACATTTGCGGTGATGACGGTTCTTTCAGTAGGAATCGGCTATTTGATTTACAGTGATTTGATTTTAGGCACTTATTCGCCTAGTTCCTGGATAGAATCCAATCGTGCATATCGCCAGCAAATTGTTAAAAAAGAATTAGAGAATAAAAAGACCGAAAATATGATTGCCGGTGAAGTGCTGTTTCTAGCGAAGTTTAATAAAATTGTTGATCTTTATAATGAAGCCAAACCACTTTTGCCGGAAGAAACTGAGATTTCCGAAGTTCTCGGTCAGGTCGAAACAGCAGCAAAACGCAATGGCGTTACCTTAACCAACCTCAGGGCAGTAAAGGATTCGGTTAAATCGCCGAGAGCCGAAAAACTCTACGAGCGCGAGATACCGGCACTGGTTACCGGTTCTTATCCGCAAGTATTGCGCTTCTTTTCCGATATTTCGCAGATGCCGCGCATTTTGGTGGTGCGTGACTATTCGATTATTTCGTTGAAAAATTCGGTTTCCTCCGGTTTTACACTGGTTGCCTATCATGCTCCGCCGCCAACGGAAAAACCGAATATTCCGGCAAATTTGCCAATTAGTCAGAATTCGGAGGTCGCAAAATGATGAGAACAAAAATATCTTCCCCATTACCGTTAAAAGAACGGGTGTCGTTGAAATTGTCACTTCTGTTCGGCATGACCTGTTTGCTGGTTTTTTTCGGCGGTTTTGTCTATGACCTGTTTGCTTCGCAGGCAGAAAATCTACGGCTCAATGATTCAGAAAATTCACAACCGCCGATTACGGTGATTGACCCGAAACTTGAAAGTGAATTGGCGAAAGTTATTGACTTCGATAGTATCCCGAATTCAGCCGATATTAAAGATCCGTTTACGGATCACGCAGGGATCAGCGATAATGCAAAAACTTTAACCGGAGCAATAACGACAACACAAACACCAACGATAACGCCTAATCCTAATAATCAAAATGTGGTGGTTGCCAATTCAACGCCGAAAACTCCGGTTCAACCGAATGTTTCTACCAACACCGGAGGAGGACAGACGACATCTACCAACAATATTCTGCCGGAAGTTGATACCAAAATGCGTATTCAGATGCGCGAGGAGAAAATCAGAATAGGACAAGACGGCGGACCCGAATCTGCGGTTTTTGCAATTGCAGATTTACTTCCGGTCGGTGTCGTCAGCGGTGGAGATAAGCCCGAAGAAGTAATGTTTTATTCCGCCGCCGCCGACCAAACCTTCAGTTTCCCGGTCGGAACACATTTTTTTGACGGTTGGTTAGTTGAACTCAGACCGGAAGGCGTGGTGTTCGGGTTTAATGATCAATACAGCACAATGCGTCTGAAATCGTGGGGACGGTCAATCAGAACGAAAAACTCACAAAATCTTTCGGTAGTAACCTCGCCTAATCGGGCGGATGGAACAGGAGGTAGTAATTAAAAATTCGGATTATTCGCCGTTAAATTTCAAACAAAATACTTCGGCTTTCTGAAATACTAATTAAAAATCAAATGAAAAAAAACATTTTCTTAATCATTGTCATTGCCTTATTTATTCCGTTTGGTGCGTTTGCCCAAGCCCCGCAACAGTCGTATGTGCCGACGCAAACAACTGTTGCCACACAACAAAGTGAAACAAATTTCTGCAATCCGAATTTCGTCGGCGAGCCGCTTGTTTTTTCGCAGACCGCCGAATTGACACTTGACGATTTGCTTTATCAGATTCACAAACGTTTCAGTATTAATTTTCTGATGGGCGAAGGCATCAAGAATTTGCCGATTAATATCAAAAGCGGCAGTCTCCCGTGGAACACACTGTTAAATTCGCAATTTTTCTTGTCGGGAGTGCGGGCTAAATGTATCGGCAATAATACTATTGAATTGGTTAAAAGCAGTGAACTGAGAAACTTGCAGGATACTCAGCAAGTTAATACTAAATTTATCAAACTCAAATTCTTGCAGCCGACATCAGGCGGGAATGTTGACCTTGCCGGTCGCAGTAATAATCAAAGTTCAGGACAAGGATGTCAAGGCGGCGGTCAAGGAGGCGGTCAAAGCGGCGGACAGAGTGGCGGTCAAGGCGGGAGTCAGGGTTGCGGCAATTTTGAAAAGTTAGTTATCGAAATTGAAAAAATTCTCGGTATCAGGTCGGCAACGAGCGGTCTTGGTGGCGGTGGTGGCGGAAACACGCAAGATTCTGAACCTAAACGAACAAACCGTTCAGTTTCGCAAATTCCCGGACGTAATATTTTGGTGGTGCGAGCGACCGATGAAGAAATCGAACTTATCAATCAAATTATCCAACGCGCCGACCGACCGCCGTTTCAAATTATTGTCAAAGGCTTGGTTTATACGGCAAATATAGACCGTTTGCGGGACATCGGCGTTCAAACGACCATCGTAGCGAGAACGGCGGACGGCAGAACCAGCGGCGGAATATTTGGCGGTCCAATCAGTGGAGC
>JANOXW010000546.1:0-1888 GCA_031418635.1 Acidobacteriota bacterium | reverse complement strand
CGCCGTCCTTTGCCCATTCGATGTCCATCGGTTGATGCTTGCCGGCGCGTCCCGAATAATGATCTTCGATGGCGCACGCCCAAGTTGCAAGCTGCAAAACCTCGAAACCTGCCAGACAAAAACGGTTGCGCTGCGACGCGACGACATCGCGCACCTGCGTTCCCGTGCCGTCGTCGGCAAAAACCATCTTGACTTCTTTAACACCGAGTTTGCGCGTAATAATCGGACGAAAACCTTTTTTCAGTGTCGGTTTGAAAACCACCCATTCATCGGGCGTTGCCATTCCTTGCACGACCGCTTCACCCAAACCCCACGCGCCGTTTATGACGACGGCTTCACGAAAACCGCTTTCGGTGTCGAGCGTGAACATCACACCCGAACAAGCGATGTCCGAACGCACCATCGGTTGCACACCGATTGACAGCGCAACTTCAAAATGGTCAAAATCACGCGCCGTGCGATAAGAAATCGCCCTGTCAGTCCACAGCGAAGCATAACATTCCTGACACGCTTCGATCAGACGCGCTTCTCCCAACACATTCAAAATCGTGTCTTGTTGTCCGGCAAACGACGCATCGGGCAAATCTTCCGCCGTCGCCGAAGAACGCACCGCAACTTCACAAGTTTTCTTACCGATTCTCTCGCACAACCGCCGATAACCGTCCAAAATCGCCGCTTCGACATCCGCCGGCAAAGGCGTTTCGAGCATCAACCGCCGCGCTTCACTGCCCGCCGCGCTCAGTGCGTTCAAATCTTCAACGTCCAAACCTTTGAGCAACTTTTGCAGTTTCTTTTTCAACCCGTTGGTTTGCAAAAGCGAATGATAAGCCTCACTCGTGGTCGAAAATCCATCCACGGCTTTTACGCCCTGCGCCGTCAACTCACGAAAAAGCTCACCCAAACTCGCACATTTCCCGCCGACAATCGCCACATCGTCGGCACTCACTTCGCTCAAATCCAAAACTAATGGTTTTGTCATAATGTTGGTTATTTTATAGGAAAAAAGTAGGAAATGAGAAATGAGAAATGTTTTTAATCAAAGATTTGGGAAATAGGTCAACTCTTGACTCTCATTTCTCGGAGCATTTCTAAATAGAGGTATTGGCGTGGCGCGAAATCGTTATTGACAAATTTAGGTTTAAAAGACAACGTGATAACAAAGTCACTGTTTCGCCCTCACATCCATTTAATTATATTATGCCGTTTACTTTCGCGCAGATTAGCGGGAAATCTATGACATCTGCCTGATACCGTCGTGGAAAGAAGTCGCGGTGCGACAGAGATGTCTGAACTTTTCCAGCGAATTCCAGCCAGTGCCTTCCAGTCGAATTCGGAAATGACCATCCTCAAATAATATTTGTGGATAATTGAATACCGAACCTAGCGAGTTAATTTCCGCCAAAATTGCTTGGTTCGAAAGGAGTTTTCTCAAAAAGTCAGGATTCGGACTAAGAACAAGGTAGTCATCCGATAAATCCGGCACTGAAACAAACGGAGAAAACCGGCTTTCATCCACTACTGCGCGGAAACTCGCAATAGAAGAATTTTGTCTGATATAAATTTTTTCTTCAATCTGCGGCAGATAAAAATTTAGCGCATAAGTTGTGCGGTATTTAGTGCTTACAATTGACGATTTGAAAACAGTGCCTTCGCGCTCAAACTCAACTTCAAAGCTGGATATTCCGACTTTAACGATGACATTCTTGCCAAACTCTGCCGCGATTAGTCGTAGTTTGGATTTTCCGCGTCGTGTCCGCGCAAAAAACCACGCGCTGAAAATTAGTATGAACAGCAAAAGCCCAATGTAGAAAATATAAACTCGACTAGACATATACAAGCGCAAGCGCGGAATACAAAAAACTTTGCGGCGAACGCTTGAGATGACGTG
>JANOXW010000545.1:0-1799 GCA_031418635.1 Acidobacteriota bacterium | reverse complement strand
GCCATGGCTGTTGTTCCGTTCGCATCTTTGCCGTAACAAATCGAGCCTGTGCCTGAAATAATGACTACGCCCGCTTTGCCTAAAGTAACGCCGTAAAGCGCGATTTCGGCATCGGTTGTAATATCGAATTTCTTGACGGGCAATCGTTTGATAAAACTTTCGCGCACACGCTGACGCAAATCGGCGCGTCGCACTCCGGCAAGTCCGAGTGTTGCGGAAACTATATCGCCGCGACTCCGATTTGCCGAATCGCAAGCCGCTTCAACTGCTTTGACAATGTTGAAAACGGCGGTTTCAACGCCGACGCGCAACGGGTTTGACGCGCCCGAAAAACCTTCGCCGACAAAAGATTTTTCATCGCTCAACAAAACAACGTGCGTTTTCGTGCCGCCGCCGTCAACACCCAAATATAAATGATGAGTGTTGCATGAGCGTTTTGTTTTATGTTTTTTTGTTTCAACCGAAGCCATTGTGTAGATTTTCAATAGACGAAAAACTATATTTTGATATATTCTAACGATACTTTTCTGATAATAAAAACTAAAAGATTTTATCTGAGCAATAATAATTAGTGATGAATGATGAATGATGAATGATGAATTAAAAATAAGCCGTCTTTAACTCATCATTCATCATTCATCATTCATATTACTAAGAGTATGGAAATCAGACAATTAAAAGCATTTTTGGCAATTGCCGAAGCGAAAACATTTACGGCGGGAGCAAAGGTCGTTAATATTACGCAAGCGGCGGTTTCGATGCAGATCCGGCAACTCGAAGACGAACTCGGAATGTCGCTTTTTACGCGCACACCGCGCCGTGTGATTTTAACCGAAGCAGGCGAACATCTGTTGCAACGGGCGCGAAGAATTTTGCGCGAACACGATGCCGCGATTGCGGAAATCGCCGAACTTGCGGGCGCGGAATATGGTCGTTTGCGAATCGGTTCAGCATCGGCGATGTTCGCTACCGCGCAGTTGCCGACGATTTTGGAACGCTTGAAAGAAAAATTTCCCAACGCCGAAATAACCGTCAGTAGCGGCACGTCGCAGACGTTGGTTGACAAAATGTTGCACGGCGACATTGATATTGCATTTGTTTCTCTGCCCGTCGAAACGCCGAATATTCAAACCGATTTGCTTTACAGCGATGAAATCGTCGCCATCGCGCATCCGAAACATCCGCTGGCAAACGAAAAATTTATCAGCGCGGCGACGCTTGCCGGCGAACAACTGATTTTAGGCGAAAAAGGCGGCAACACGCGCCGGATGATTGACGATTTTTTCGCGGCGGCAAATGTCAAACCAAATGTCATGATGGAATTATCGCGCCAAGAGGCAATCAACAAAATGGTCGAAAATCAAATGGGCGTGGGCATCGCGGGCGCAAAAAATGTTTCCAAAGAAATCCGCGAAGGACGGCTTGTCTCGTGGTTGGTCGAAGGCGCGGAAATCAAATGGGATTTAGGTTTAGCAAGACTTCGTGGCGGTTATTTTTCGCCGATTGCTAAAGAATTTGTCCAATTCTGCAAAGATAGTTTTAAGGAACGCGAAAAGGAATTTAAGGCAAAAGGCAAAAGTTAAAGGTAAAAAAGTTTCCCAAATGAAAACAGTAAATCGTAAATCGTTATTCGTTAATTGTGTCTTGGTTTGTGCCTTGTGTCTTTTGTTTTTTGGCGTGGCAAACGCGCAAGGTTTGCCCGTTGCGCTTCCAAATGCGGTTGGAATGTCTGCCGAAAAGTTGAATCAAATTGATAAATTGGTCGAGAAAGACATTAGCGAGAAAAAACTGCCGGGCGC
>JANOXW010000544.1:0-4265 GCA_031418635.1 Acidobacteriota bacterium | reverse complement strand
CATAAATTTGAAAAGCAAATCATGCTGTTGTAATGTCGTTTGATGTTCACTGCAGCGAGGGTTCACCTGTCTCGTCTTGGTCCCCTTTAAATTGCAAAATAACAGTTGGCTCAATGCCTGAGTTGAAGTATAATACAAAAGATCATTTCAGTCCGCTGCATGATAGTATAGTGCTTGAGCAGGTGTTCTCAAGTATACCTAATGCTGTCCTGCGGGGTGCCTGTACGATGTATGCAGGATAGAAACTAGTGGTCTCCGGGTAAATGGCCAGCACTTCCTCGCCCTTGGTGAGCCGTCTCTGGCTGTACAGCATGTCTAGAGGGGCAACCTGATTCTCAGGCAAGTGGTACCTCTTGCTATCATCCCCATCAGCGACATCATAGGCGCCAATGTCTATGTGGTAAAATGTCACTCTACCCAAGATGATCTCATCGGATGTTAGAAGAGGTCGAATAGCAACATCAGAGCCGGCCTCAATACCTAAACAGAGTTTCAGAACAAACATTAGGAACCTCAGAACGAGATTAATGAGACAATGCGACATGAAGAGGTGCAACAAGCATATGTTCGGAGAGTTGCCTATCATCGCTCGGTTGCGGGTGGTTGTTTGTCAATTGAAGAATCCCGTAAGCAAGCCTTTCACGCCTGCACAAATGAGGAAGAAGCATTGAAGATTTTTGATGAGTTGATGAGTCTTCCGCTTGAAATTCTCAACTTTGCTGATTTAGCGGAACTTCAAAGCTACTCGCCGCGCTCTGCCGAATGGCTGTGGGAAAAAATAAAGCAGGAAGGACGCGCCGAATTTGAAAGCGGGCATCTGGCGGCGAACATTACGTTTCCAGAAGGTTATATGAAAGGGATGTGGAACATTGCCCGCTATCTCGGAGTCAGAGAATCGTTTTTAGACGATTGGCAACCGAAAGGCGGAATTGAAGTCGCGTTGATAGATATGATAGCGCAATCTTATTTCCAGTGGCAGTATTGGCTAGAGCAAACCGTTAAGCGTTCGGAAACACGGGAACGAGAAACACATCCCGATTATGCAAGGTTTTTGACACAGCGAGAAAGAGAATACCGAGCAAACGGTTGGACTGACGGTTATTGGAATCGCCCGTATGTATCGGAACAACAAGCAATCGAACACGCGGTTCAGATGGCGGACAGATTTAATCGAATCTTTATGCGGACGCTTCGACAACTGCGGGATTTAAGAAGATATTCGCCCGTAACGATTAACAATCCGAATCAGGTCAATATCGCGGCGGATGGCGGACAGCAGGTTAATGTGAGTAAAAATTAGGTAATGTCCTAAAAGTGTTTTGCTCTGAAATGGGAAAATCTCAATTATGCTTTAGCCTTGCATTTCGCTTATTATAACTTTTGTCGAATCCATCGAACAATTCGATGCACACCTGCAATGAGAGCAGGGATTACAAAAACGATTTAGGGATTGAAGGATTTACTAAACTTTAGAGAGGCTTAAAATGTCTGAAATAAAATTACTTCTAAAAAATAGAACCCGTTTTGATTTAATATTTACCTACAATGGCATTAAACACGATGTATCTGCAAACAATGATAAACGGGTTCTTGCCGAAGCAGGTCATCGAATTTCGGTTAATGCTCTGAAAGGATTAAAGGCTAAGAAAAGAGAACTGGAAGGGGATTTATTTACCAGCATTTTGGAAAATGACATTGCTATTGAATGTCGCCTTGTCGGTTGGCAGCTACAACTAAGTAGAGGATCAGGAACTTACTAGCAACACGCTGTTAGTAAATTACACGAAAGATTGAATGTTAGTTAATAGATGATGTCTTTGTTACAATTTTCTACTTGACTTTTTCATTATCAAAATTCTTACACTTGCTTAATTAGTAAAAAGTTTGCTCCTTTATGTTTAATGTAATCATTCAAAAAAAAGCTAAACTTTGGTTTGCATCGCCGGATTGCAAAGTTAAATCAGTAATCGAATATATCCGAAAGATTGGACAATTGCGCGAACCGCAAATTGAAGCAATTGAAATTTATCTTTTTTTGAAAATCGCCGGTGAAAGTAAACCGCTTTGGAAATTATTAAGTGAAGGCTTTTTTACACAACAAGAAGACTTTTCAAAACTCTACATTTCAGACGAAGCAAAGCAAGTTTTTGAAAACTCAATTGCGGCGCGTTCAATTTTTGAGTTTGTCAGACAGCAAGCCGAAAACACTTCGACAACTCTTTCACCTAACGAAAAACTTATTGCTGAAAATGCTTCGACTATAAACTTTGAAGATGTCGCTAAAACAATCTTTTACGGCGTGAATTATGCCGATTATCTTTTTAGTTTGCCGATGGGCGCGGGCAAAACTTTTTTGATGGCATCTCTGATGTATCTGGATTTGTATTTTGCTCAAACCGAACCGGAAAACAAACTTTTTGCACACAATTTTCTTGTTTTGATCCCGTCCGGGTTAAAGTCTTCGATTATTCCGAGTTTGAAAAGCATAGAACAGTTTGAGCCAAGTTGGGTTATTCCAGAACCGGCGGCAAGCACTTTGAAAAGACTTATTAAGTTTGAAGTTTTAGACGAATCGAAATCAGCCAAGAAAAGTAATAAAGCGAAAAATCCGAACGTTCAGAAAATAGCGCGACATCAGCCGTTTGACACGCTCACAGGCTTGATAATGGTAGTTAATGCGGAAAAGGTTATTCTTGACCGCTTATAACTTACCAAACAGCAGGAATTGATTGAAAAGACAGAAGACGAAAAAGACGCGCAAGCTAATGAACTTCGGAACTTCATCGGAAAGATTCCAAATTTGCAGATTTTAATTGATGAAGTTCATCACGCAACCGATTCTGATATAAAATTGCGGCAAGTTGTCAATAAATGGAATGAAAACGGAAAAGTTAATAGTGTTTTAGGATTTTCGGGAACGCCGTATTTAGAAAAAAAGGAAAAAATTCCTTTTGGCGAACGGGTTAGTTTTGAATCCGAGCAAATTACAAACACAGTTTATTATTACCCTTTGATCGAAGGAATCAAAACATTTCTCAAGAATCCGCAAATAAAAAGCGAAGAGCGCGGCTTGAATTCGCTGCAAATCATTCGCAAAGGGGTCGAAGAATTTCAAGAAAAATACTCGAATAAAATCTATTCTGACGGCACAAATGCCAAACTTGCGATATATTGCGGAACGATTGAACGGCTTGAAAATGAAGTTTATCCGTTTTTATTAGGAATGGACGAAATAGATGAAAGTAAAATTCTCAAATTCCACAAAGGCAATAAAGAATTTCCTCAACCGCAAGACAGCGAACTTGAATTTAAGTTGCTTGATGATTCTATATCACGGAAACAAATTATCTTACTTGTTCAAATCGGAAAAGAAGGTTGGGATTGTCGAAGTCTGACAAGCGTTATTTTATCTCAGTCCAAAGATTGCCCTAAAAATATGGTTTTGCAAACAAGCTGCCGATGTTTAAGGCAAGTCGAAAAAGACACAAACGAAACGGCTTTGATCTGGCTTTCCAAAGATAACGCCGATACGCTTAATAAACAGCTTGCCGAAAAACAAAATACAAGCATCAATGAAATAAACAGTCTAGGCGAAGCCAAAGAATCCGCAAAAGTTGAAAGACATTCACGAATTGATTATCTCAAACTGCCAGAAGTTGATTTCTTTCAACTCAAAGTTGAATACTATACCTTGACGATTAACGGCGAATTTAATCCAAAAGCGCAAATTAAAGCGATTGATTTAGAAAAATTGTTTCAGCCAAGTATCCACATAGAAAGAGATTTGGTGAACCCGGAAAATATTAAAAGAATCATAGCAGACCAAGATAAAGGTGATTATATTGAGTTAGCTGATTTTAATAGATGGCTTTTCCAAATCAGCAAAGAAAGTTTCGGTAATATAACCTTGTCCAAATTGAAAGAATTTGGAAGTGAATTGAAAACAATATTTGAAAAAATATCATTCATCGAAGAAAGTAAAACTTTTTTCAATAAATCTTATAACTTGAAAGAAATCAATAAGCAAATCCGGCTTGCCTTTCACACACGGCGCGAACTTGAAACGAAAAGTGAAATCATTCCGCAAAGCGCGAAAATGTTAATTGTCGAAAGTCTTCAAGCTATTGCTAAAAGCGCAAAACTTTATCCGAGCGAAATTGAAACAAAAGAAATCTTGGAAATTGACCGCGAAGGTCTGAGCGTTGAATCAAGACAGGCAAAGCTAAACGAAGATTTTGAAAAACTTCTTGAAATGGCAAAGGCAC
>JANOXW010000543.1:0-2602 GCA_031418635.1 Acidobacteriota bacterium | reverse complement strand
GGCAACATTCGCGGCACGGGAAGCGATTTCAAATGGTTTGGCGAACTGCAAGCGGCGGCGGCAAAATCGCCTTTGGGAACGATTGCGGGACTTTATATAACCGATGCGGTTGCCGAATATAAAGAAAAACAATTGAGCGCGAATTTAGGAAATATCAGAGCGCAAAAGTTTTCTGCCAAAGATGTCGAAATTCAATCTCTGCTTGCCAATAACGTCAAAATTACCAACGCCGACGGCACGACCAATGTTTCCGCGCCGAAGGTTCGCGCTTCGTCGGTGAAAACGGAAAGTGCAAATCTTCGCGGTGTCAATGCGGGCAATGTGCGCGTTTCAAATCGTGGCGACAAAACCGATGTCAAAGCGGGAAATGTGGTTGCCGAAAATCTCGAAACCACAGATGTTCGGCTGAGAAATTTAAGAGCGAACAATGTTGATTTGATAGCAAACGGCAATCGAACCGACGTAACAGCCAACCAAGTGCAAGCGGACAGTCTTGACGCAAAGGGCGCAAATGTCGGAAATTTAACGGCTGAAAATGTTGATGTGCAGATTGTCGGCAACGAAACTTTAGTTTATTCCGACAGTTTAAAAGTAGCGAAAATCGAAACCGACGCGGCAATTTTGGGAAGCATAAATGTTGCAGGCGTGCGGCTGACAATTCGGCAGGGAAGAATCGAGGCAAAAACAGGCGATATTGACGCGGGCAATGTCGCGCTGACAAATTCGACGATTAACGGCGGCGGAAAACTCGAAAACGTCAAACTTTTTAAGCCTGTTTTCGTGCTTGAACCGTCGGGAAATTATCGCGCCAGCGCGGATATGAGTTTGGGCGGCGGTGTTTTGGGAAGCATCAAACTCGGCGCGGCGCGAGCAAATGTCATTGCCGAAAATGAAAAAATCGAACTCAACAATCTGTCTGCGGAAGTGATGGACGGCAACATCAACGGCAATGCGGTAATTGCTTTGAACAATCGAAATCGCTCGCAAGTGAACGCCCAATTTTCCAATCTCGATTTGTCCAAACTGCTTGCGCTTCAAGGCGGACAAGTTTTGCCGATTGACGGCAAAACGACGGGAAAAGCTGAATTGACATTTGTCGGAAAGGACTTCAAAACTGCCAGCGGAACGATTTCCGCTGATTTTGTGGCAAATGCCGGCACGTCGGAACGCGGACTAGTTCCGCTTAACGGAAATCTCGGTTTGACGGCAGATAACGGACTTTTTAAGGTTGATTTTGCTAACCTTTTTACCGACCAAAGCGAACTAAAAGCAACGGGAAGTTTTGATGTTCGAGGCTATAATTCAAATCTAAATCTTGCGCTAAATTCAACCGACGCAAGCGAAATTGAGCGCATCGTCAGAGTTTTAAATGTTTCGCCCGAACTCGAAGCGCAACTTAATAAATATCAGGCACAATTTGCGGGCAATCTCGCTTTCAATGGAAATGTTACAGGAAATTTGACCAATCCGACGGTTGACGGACGCGCCACACTCGATTCGATTATTTTGCGCCAACGGGATTTAGGTTCGGTTTCGACAGATATTTTTGTTTCGCCTGATTTAATCGAACTCCGCGACGGCAATTTGCAAGAACGCGACGGCGGAAATCTTGCCTTTAATGTCAATGCCCCGCGCGTCGGGGAAAACAATATTTCGATTCAGGCAAAACTCGATAATATAAACACGGGCAATTTTATCGCGGCATTGCCGATTGATATTCTGCCCGCGCAAATTCAGAATCTCCAAGCGCAAACTTCAGGCACGATAAATGTCAGCGGAATACCGAACAATTTGCAGGGAGAAGCCGATATTTCGTCGGGCAAAGGCACAATCAATGGACAACCTTTTGATGGTTTTGAAGCGAAGGCGAATTTTCAGGAAAGTTCGGTTAATATCGAAAACTTCACAGCACGGTTCGGCGATGGATTTTTACGCACCAACGGAACATACAACACTGATTCAACCGCGTTTAATTTTGATGTCGAAGGCAAAGACATTCTAATAACGCGGTTTCTGCCGTTTGTTCCAAATAACGAAAATCTGCCAAGCATCACCGGCATAGTAAATTTGACGGCGAAAGCGACGGGCAGAACTGCCGATGCGACAAGTTACGAAATAAATTTTAACGGTGTTGGGCAAAATGTTGTGTTGAACGAAAACGCGCTTGGCGAAGTTACATTTAACGGAAAGACGGAAAATCAGACGTTGAATGCAAATCTGACCGCTAAATTTCAAGGACAGCCGCAGGCGATTACGGCAAGCGTCAATTTTGCCGACGAAAACTTGCCATTTAAAGCCGAAACAGTTTTTAATAATTCCGAACTCGCGCCGTTTATCGCGCTGGCTCGTCCACCTGAAAATGTCGAGATTACTGGAACGGCGACGGGCAGAGTTTTTATCGAAGGCAATCTTTCGACTTTAGGCGCGGACGGAAAGCGGACGTTTTCGACGGAAAATTTAAGTGGTTCGGCGCAGTTTAGTCAATTCGCTTTGCAAATCGGTGAAACGCCTTTGATTGCTACCGAACCGATTTCCGTCAAGTTTAATTCAAAAGAAGTCGTCGTTGACAACGCTAAATTTTCGGGCGGCGGTTCAAACATCG
>JANOXW010000542.1:0-5249 GCA_031418635.1 Acidobacteriota bacterium | reverse complement strand
TTTTTAGATAATCTCAAAATCTCTAATTCGAGATTTAGAATTTGAAATTTAAGATATTCAATTTTAAATAAATATTTTATGGAAAATTAAAATGCCAGATAATTTAAAAAACGCTCTACTTAGTAGATTTTTTTTTAATTTTCGCGTGTTTCGTGTGTTTCGTAGTTAAATCTTTGCCGTTATTTATCGTTTGCTTGAGGTTGCACACAATTTCTATGAAAAGATTTAATTTGCTTTCTTTTTTTAGCGTATTTTCGCGTATTTCGCGGGCAAAAAATCAGGCGAAAAATTTTTAGCCGTGGCTTTCCCCAGTCATATCACTTAGAAAGTAAAATTTCGCTTGTAACCTTTCGGCGTGTTCTTTATACTAAGCAATGGCGATTACGCCTATTTGAAGGAGAAAAATTGTGCAGCCAAAAGTGCATCAGGGATTTTTAACCGCCGTCGGCTTTCGTTTTGCGATTGTCGCTTCGCGGTGGAATGATTTTTTGACATCGAAGTTGATTGAAGGCGCGTTGGACGGACTCGAAAGACTCGGCGCGGACGAAAATTCGGTTGAGATTTTCAAAGTTCCGGGTTCGTTTGAATTGCCTTTAACGGCGCAAAAAGTTGCATCAAGCGGAAACTTTGACGCAGTTATTTGCATCGGAGTCGTCATTCGTGGTGAAACTCCACATTTCGATTATGTAGCGGGCGAAGCCGCTAAAGGCACGGCGCAGGTTTCAATGCAAACGGGCGTTCCGTGTTTGTTTGCCGTCGTAACCACCGATACACTTGAACAAGCAATCAATCGAACGGGCGTAAAAGCGGGAAATAAAGGTTTTGAAGCCGCGATATCGGCGGTTGAACTCGTGAATTTGTATAAGACGATGGACAGCGACGAAGCACCGACGAAAAGCAAAGAAATGGCTTTTCCGCATGTCGTTTGAAGAATTATGGGAACACGGCGAAAGGCGCGTGAAAGTGCTTTGCAAATGTTATTTGCGGCAGATGTTGCCAAAACGCTTGGCAGTGTTTTGACAAGCAACTATTGGAACGAACTGAGCGACGCGGAGTTGGACAACTCGACGCGCGAGTTTGCCGATAAATTAACCGTCGGCACGTTGCGCGAACTTGAAACGATTGATGACTGCATTCGCACTCGCGCCGAACATTGGCGCATCGAACGAATGGCAATCGTTGATCGCAATGTTCTACGACTCGCGGTTTATGAATTTCTCTTTGAAGAAACGCCGCACACGGTTGTTATTAACGAAGCCTTAGAAATCGCCCGTCGCTTTTCCACCTACGAAGCCACCCAATTTATCAACGGAATTCTCGATGCCATCAAACACGATTTGGCAAAAAATCCGATTGAAGACAAGCAAGAGAAAACTCACGCTTCAACGCTCTAGTCAGAACCGTCTGCGGTAGCGGGTGGTTTAAGTTTCAGGTTTCAAGTTTCAGGTTTCAGGTTATGTGCTTGAATATTCACTAAATTTTGAACTTTAGCATTCAACCGTCCGCTACCGCAGACGGTTCTAACATCTGAATGAAAAACTTTCGCCAACAATTTTTGCTTGATTCAGTAAAAAACCTCAAAAATCTGCAAAATAAATTATGCGATGCCAAAAAATTTTCCGACGCGGAAAAGCGTGAAGCATTTCGCACACTTCACACTATCAAAGGCACGGCGCAAACATTCGGCTTTGCTTCTGCAAGCCGTTTAGCGCACGAACTCGAAACAATTCTTGCCGACCAAACTGTTTCAACTGAAAATCTCAATTCTCTTTTTAGCGAAGGCATCGAATTGTTAACAAATTCTTTTGAGCAAACAGATTTCGAGTTTCCCGCGCAATTTGTCGAGAAAGTTCACCAAATATTTCCCCAAAAAGTTCAATCAAACATTTCTGCGGAATTTCCGCCTGAAATTCCGCTGGAAGTTCTTGCGTTGCTTTCTCGAACCGAGAAAACCGCGCTTGATGCGGCTTTACGAAACGCTCAAAATCTTTATTGTTTTGAAGTCGGGTTTGATTTAGCAAATTTTACCGATAAATTTAAAGAATTGCGGGAAATTTTAAGTAATGCGGGCGAAATTATCGCCACTTTTCCAAGTGAAAAATTTAACGGCAACGGCACAATAGGTTTTCAGATTCTTTTTGCAAGTTCGACCAATCAGGCAAACATCGAAGAAATCGCCAAAACTCACGCGGCAAAAATTATCTTGCACATTTCGCCAAAACATTTTACCAACGATTTACAAGGCATCTTGTCAAAAGTCGTCGCGCACGGCAAAGATTTAGCAAATAAATTTGGCAAAGAAATCAAGTTTGTAATCTCTGCTGAGGAAATAAGCCTTTCTGCCAAAAAACTAAGACTTGTTTTCGACATACTTTTACACTTGACGCGCAACGCGGTTGACCACGCGATTGAGAAAAAAGGTAGAGTCGAAATTAGTGTCAAAGCTGACGAAAACGGATTACATTTGCAAATTGCTGACAACGGAAACGGCGTGGATTTGGAAAAAGTAAAGGCAAAAGCGATTGAGAAAAACCTGATTTCAGCCAATGATTTTTTGGACGAACAAGCAACTCTCCGATTGATGTTTCAATCTGAATTTTCAACCGCCGTAGAGCTAACGGAAATCTCCGGACGCGGAATCGGGCTTGATGTGGTAAAAAATACGGTTGAAAAAGTCAAAGGAACAATTAGCGTCAAAAGTCAAAGCAGAAAAGGCACGACGTTTGAGATTTTTTTGCCTGAAGAAATTTAAACCGCAGAGGCACAAAGACGCAGAGGTTTAGGAAATGAAACCACAGATTTACACAAATAAACACGGATTTTTTCTAAATACTTTATCCTGTCTATCCTTGTATAAAAATTTCTCTGTGTCTCTGCGTTTCTGCGGTTTGTTTTTCTTTTCTTCATTTATTATTGCTCAAGATTTGCCCAACGAAATTCGCGGCTACAAAGTTTATAAAGCAAAAATCTCCGTCAAAAATCAGACTGAAAAAACCGACGTAAAAGACAAATCGGAAGCGTTTGTCAAAGTTGGCGAACCCGAAGTCGTGGACGTTTCCTTAACCGGCGTAACGCTTGAACTTTCGGCGGAAATTGATGCACTCGAACAAAGTGGCACGGTTGATTTTCTGACATTCAAAGATTTTCGCGTCAACGGTTTAGCGGTTGACGTGGAAGAATATCGGGAATCTTTTGAGTTCAAGAAAAATCAAATCATAACTTTGCCGAAACCCGTGAAAATTTTTGTCGGAACAGGACAAACCTTGCGCGGCGCGGTGAACGAAATGAGAGATTCAAAAAAAGAATGGACGGTTACGGGAACGGTTTTTGTCTTTGGACGTTTCAAAAAATCCTTTCTGAAATTCAAGCGTGTCGTGCCGGTCGAGATAAATATCAAAATCAAAAATCCGCTACGCGCTAATCAAACTACTTGAAAATCATTGTTTACCATTGCTCTAAACATTCCTGCATATTCAGCCGAATCCTGAATATGATCAGCAATACGCTTTTGTAAAATAGCCTTTGCTTGGTCGCTTTCAGGCTGTAGAGAGTTCATTGACGCTACTTTGTGAAGAGCAATGAGGTCTTTGCTATGTTCAAACCGTATTTCACATAATTTCAAACGGTCGAGACCTGCGCCTTTTATTGTGGCTTTGCCTTTAGCATTATCGTTGACGGCAAAAGGCACAACGCCGACCAAATTATCTACTCGAAACGAAATATATTTTTGAGGATTTTCTGTTGCGGGATTGATAAATTAAGGATGTTCCTTATCTAAATCGGAAAGATGCGAAACTTCTTTTCTCGTTTTGGGATTGGCAAGTGGAAAGAGAGTTCCTTTGTGGCGTTGATTACAAAGTTTGCAAGCGAGAAATAAATTTTTCCAATCATACGCCAACCAATAATAGCCGGGACGAATTAAACTTTCTTTATCGCTTTGTCGAAAGACTTTTTTCGGGCGGAAATGCTCGACATCGCCGTAATCAATGTGCGTAATTTTCGACTCGCAGAGAAAACATTTGTCGTGTTGTGCCTTGATCAATGCGTCTTTAACTGTTTTGTCGCCGTAAATTTTGCGGTCAAAATCAAAATCGCGCTGACCTTCATTTTCGTAAGCGTCGCACATCGCAAGTTTTTCTTTTTCGCCCTTATTTTTTAGAATGCTCGGAACTTTTTGAGGCTTTTTTATGCGAATCATTCGAAACTCCGTTCTCCTTTCCTAATTTTTCTGCCGCCCGAAGTATAATATCCATCGCTTCGTCATATTTTGGATTTTCCATCACCGGCACAGAACCGATTCTTTCTTCGAGTTCTTCCAAACGCTTTTCGTCTTTTTTGGTTAATTTCGCCTTCGACAAAATTTTCTGTCTTTCTTTTAAAAACGGTTCGATATTCTTTGGTCTAGCTGTTGGTAAATTAAAGTAATCAGCCGTTAGAATTTGGTCAACACGCATATTTTTAAGATTTTCAGTTATTTGTTCAATCACAACATGGTCGCGTTCGCGTTGGCACACAATGATATTTGCATCTCGCGCCACCGCCGATTGCACAATCAAAGGACTGTGTGTTGTAACGATAAACTGCGTGTTAGAAAAAAGATTGGTCAGATAATCAATCAATTCACGTTGCCATTTCGGATGCAAATGCAAATCAATCTCGTCAATCAAAACAACGGCAGGTTCAGCCAAAGGATTTTCGCTTTCGGGATAAAGGTCAAACATTCTCGAAGCAAAATCAACCATCCAAGCCATTGAAGTTCGATAGCCGAGGCTCAAATCTTTGCTTTCAACCCAACCATATGGCGTATGAAATTCGACGATTGGTTGGGGAATTTGCTTACCTTCAATAGCTTTGTCACTAAACCTAACATCTTTCACATCAGGCAAAACCCTTTTGAGAGTTTCAATGATTTTATTTAATTTTTGTCTTCGCTTTTCTTGAAATTCTGATTCGAGTAGAGATTCGTAATGTGAACGAATAAGCCACTCTTCTGGATTCAAAAGCAAAGTTGTTTCATCCAATAAAATTATGTAAGCAGATTCTTCATTTTGCTCTGAGATAGATGTTTCACCAGCTTTTCTTGAGGCTCCGTAGGCAATATTATTTTGCTTTATTTTAGAGTCTGTTTAAATTTTAATTTTCACGATTTTGTCAGCGGAGATTTTAGTATTTCTTCAACTTAACAGCGCATAAGCAGGCTTCTAAAAGTTTTATGAGATAATGGCAATATGAATATGCCGAACAAATTT
>JANOXW010000541.1:0-2586 GCA_031418635.1 Acidobacteriota bacterium | reverse complement strand
AGTGTCGCGGTTTATCCCGGCACGCAACTGATTCCATCTGTTATTCGGCAAAGATTTGCCTTCTCGTGCCAAAATGTCAAGCATTATACGTTTCATCGCTATGTCAACTCCTTGTTCGGTGTCGTAATAAAAGCCTAACGGTTGAACTTCCCAATTTGGTCCAGCTTGGAAAAGTCTTTGCGGACTGTCATGGTAAAGCCGGACTTTCATATCTATTTTTACTTCTTCTCGTGTAGCCATAATTTTTCTCCTTAAATTTTGAAATTTTTAGAACTTTCAATTAGTAATGAGTTTTTGAACCGAAAACTTACAAAAAAAATTTGAAAAAATATGATTTTTTTTGAAAACAGGCGTTTTGAGAATAATTTCAGCACAAATTAACTAATTAGAGATTGCAAAAATAAAGGTTTGTATTATATTTAAGGCAAGCGTTTTATTCTTAAACATCCAATGAAAAAACAATTCGGGTTAGTAGAGGAAAATTTTAACGATTTGCTGAATTGGTTTTCTGTAAATCGGGACGAAGCCGGGAAAAAGTATGAGGAAATCAGAAATGGTCTGATTCGTTTTTTCTACTTCAAAGGTTGTGCTGACGCGGAAGACCTTGCCGATGAAGCCATCAATCGGGTGGCGACCAAATTACCAACGCTTGATTTGTCGGGCAACATCAAGCCGATAAATGTGTTTTATGGCTTTGCTTCAAAAATATATCTCGAATGCCTTAGCCAAATAAAAAAACAGGAAATCGAATTCAACGCCGATTTACATTCACCAACGAAAGAACGCGAAAACAAAAATCAACAGTGTCTCGAACATTGTTTAGCAAAACTTCCGGCTGAAGACGGCGATTTGATTGTCGAATATTTTTGTTTGGAGAAAGCGGAAAGAATCGAACATCGAAGAAACTTGGCTGAAAAGTTGCAAATGGAAATGGGCGCAATCCATACAAAGATTCATCGTTTGAAAAAAGTCTTGCGCGAATGTATCGAAAAATGCGCGGCTGAAAATAGTTTGTAAGATTTTTCGGCTTTTTCTCATTATATATCGAAGATGGAAATAAAAGATTATAAAAATTACTTTCTCGGTCTGATGTCGGCGGAAAATTCCGAAACACTCGAACTGCATATAATTTCAAACGATGAAGCCGAAGCCGAACTGCTTGAAGCCGAAAATGATTTGATTGAAGACTTTTTGGACGGAAATCTCACAAACGAAGAAATAAAGGCATTTAACCTGAATTTTTTAATTACGAAAGAACGTCGGGAACGAGTCGAATTTGTTCAAATGATAACTGATTATGCTCAAGATTGCGCGACAAAAGTCGCTCCGATAAAGAACCTCAAACCAAATTTTTTTGAGCAGTTAAAATCCTTTTTGAATCCGCGTAAATTTGCGCTTGGATTTGGCATTGCATTGATTTTAACAATTGGATTCATATCTTATCTCGGCTGGAATAATTTCTCAGGTCATTCTGAGATTGTAGCTTCATTAAATAAAGCCTACAAAAATGACCGCCCAACCGAAGCTAGAATTTCAGATTTTGATTATGCGCCAAAAACCGAAGGCACACGCGGCAATGGTGATAAAACCCAAGACCTCAACCTTGTTTCAGCGAAATCTCGCGCTACCGAAGCCGTTTTGAAAGATGAAACCGCCGAAAATCTTCACGAACTCGGTCGTGTCTATCTCGCCGAAAAGAATTTTGACGAAGCCATCAAACAATTTGAAAAAGCCATCAAGAAAAACCCGAACATCGCCACCTTACACAACGATTTAGGCGCGGCTTTGATGGAAAAAGCCAAGCAAAAAGAAGAAGGAAAACTCGAACTCTTTGCCAAAGCCAACGAAGAAATCGAAAAATCTATCGAGTTGGATAAAAATTTGACCGCAGCCTATTTCAATCGCGGTCTGGTCATCGAATCATTAAATCTGCCAAACCAAGCACGAGAAGCATGGGAAAATTATCTAAAACTTGATCCATCTTCGCAATGGGCGGACGAAGCCCGTGAACATTTGCAAAACCTCGAAACAAACAAACCCGTCAGCAAAACAAAAGAAGAAATTTTACAAGATTTTTTACAAGCCAAACAAGCCAACGACACGGAAAAAGCATGGCAAACATTGAGCAGAAACAGAGAAATGATTACAGGCAAATTGATACCTCAACAACTTGCTTTTTTGTTTGTGGACAGCAAAACCAATGACGACGAAGCGAAAGCCAAAGAAGCCTTAGACGCTCTCGTGTATGTCGGAAAACTCGAAGAAGAAAAATCGGGCGATTTGTTTTGGCGAGATTTAGCGACATATTATTCAAATGTTTCGGCTGACAAGATTCCTATATTAAAACAAGCTCAAGAAAGTTATTTTGAAGCAGTTCATTTGGAAAGTGAAGGAAAACTTGAGAAATCATTGAACAAATTTGAGTCCGCAAGCAATTTATTTTACTCAACAAATAATTTATGGGTGGCAAAATTATGTGATTATTGGATTGGGTCACTAAATTTTCGACTCAACCAATTAGAGAAGAGTGAGAAAATGTTTAAGTTGTCGGCTAGTTACGCGAATAACAATGGTTATAAGTGGCTG
>JANOXW010000540.1:0-4499 GCA_031418635.1 Acidobacteriota bacterium | reverse complement strand
TCCTTTATATTTTGCTTTTCCGTTTTAATCGCGGCGTTCAAAAATAAAATTTCAAAATTTTTTTGTTCACCGCCTCGATTTTTTGGTTTTTAATAAAACTCGATGAAAGAAAAAGTTAGAGTAGCGGGCGGACAAGGATTTTGGGGCGATTTGCTGACTGCGCCGATTGACCAAGTGCGCGGTGGACAAATTGACTATTTAATGTTGGATTATCTGGCGGAAGTTACGATGTCTATTATGCAAAAGCAAAAACAGCGTAACCTGCAAGCGGGTTACGCGCGGGATTTTGTTACGCTTTTGCAGGAAATTTTGCCCGATTGTGTCGAGAAAAATATCAAGGTTTTATCAAATGCGGGCGGTGTCAATGTGATGGGTTGCGCCGAAGCGATTAAAACCGTGGCGCAAGAATCAGGTTTAGCGGGAAAAGTAAAAATCGGCGTTATCACAGGCGACGATATTTTGTCCCGCCTCGATGAATTTCTTGAAAAAGGCGTGGCGATAAACAATATGGACACAGGCGAACCGCTTGCGGCAATCCGTGATAAAGTGCAAAGTGCAAATGTCTATCTCGGCGCACAACCACTTGTCGAAGCACTCGACAAAGGCGCACAAATTCTTGTCGGCGGGAGACTTACCGATACGGGTTTGACGCTTGCGCCGCTTATGCACGAATTTGGCTGGTCGTTTGATGATTGGGACAAAGTTTCAACCGGCACGATTGCCGGACATATTATCGAATGCGGGGCGCAATGTTCGGGCGGAAATTGTCAATATGATTGGCAGAATATTCCTGATATGGCAAACATCGGCTTCCCGATTGTCGAAGCCTTTCCAAATGGCGATTTTGTCATCACGAAACACGAAGGCACCGGCGGACGAGTCAATATTCAATCGGTCAAAGAACAACTTTTATACGAAATGGGCGATCCGCACGAATATATCACGCCCGATGTCGTCGCCGATTTTACGACGATCAATCTCAAAGACGACGGCGAAAATCGCGTCAAAGTTTTCGGCATCAAAGGACATCCGAATACCGAATTTTACAAAGTTTCGATTGCGTATTCAGCCGGTTGGAAAGCCGTCGGAACGCTCGTTTATGCGTATCCTGACGCTTACGAAAAAGCGAAAATGGCGGATTTAATCTTGCGTTCGCGGCTTGATAAATTAGGCTTAAACTTTGATGTAACTTTGACCGAATTTGTCGGCGTGAATGCGACGCACGGACATCTTTCAGGCGAACCGTCGTTCGACATCCCTGAAGTCCAATTTCGTTTCGGCGTGCGCGGACAAAGCAAAGAAGATGTTGAAAGATTTACCAAAGAACTCGCGCCGCTTATTTTAACAGGTCCACCCGCCGTTACTGGTTTCGCGGGTGGTCGCCCGAAAGTCGAAGAAATAATGGCTTATTTTCCGGCTCTAATTCCTAAAGATTTGATTGAAACAAAGGTTGAAATTTTAGAAGCATAGTTATTATTGAGAATCGTCGTCTAAAATATTTACCTCGACATTGGTTTTGGTAAAGCGCGAATAATCAAAATTAACTTTCGTGTCTTTAATTGTGGCGAATTGATTCTTCTGAGAACCTTTTTTCACATTAAATTGCACAAGCGAAATTTGTTTTGGCACTAAAATCCCGTAATCACTCGGTTGATATTCAAAATCGGTTCTCAATAAAATAAGCGGATTGGCAGTTTGTGCGGTTAATTCTCTTTCTTCGCGCCAGAGTTGAAATGTCTTGGCATCAATCCACAATTTTCCACGCAGAAAAACGCCCGATTTTTTGAGCGCACCAGGCACGTCCAAATTAAAATTCAAACTTAACTCATTTGTCTTTGAATCTTTTTCGTTGACTGAAATATAAGGGCTTTTCTTTGTTTGCCGATAGCTGATGACGAAAACCGTGTTTCCTTGGATAGTTTCCGTGCCGACGAGTTGAAAGTCGAAATATGGACGAAGATTGTCCGATAAAACAGGTGCTTGCAAAAGCGTTAAGCCTTGAATTTCCAAGTTTTTATCGTATCTCGAACTCTCTTTTTGAACTTTTTGCAACTCTTTTTCAACCGAACCCGTTTTTTGTATTTGGGCAAAAAATTCGTCAGGCGTTCTTTCCTTGTCGGCAACCGATTTACCGTCTATTTTGACAATATTGCGAAATTCGGAGATGACATTCTTATCCCGCAAAGATTGATAAACAATAAAGTTTGCCTCGATAACACTTTGTTTCTTGACCGCGCCGTTTTTGTCAAATTGTTCAAAAGTTTTGGTTTCGGTAGCAAGCAGATTTTTGAATTCTTCCACATAAACGATGGTTTGTTCCGCTGCTTTTTGAACAATCGTTGCGACATCTGCCGACGAAGAATCAGTTTGCCCAAAGGCAAAATTTGTGAACGCGCAAATTAAAATAGTCGAAAACAGAAATTTCATCATTACTTTGACCTCAACTTGATTTATTATCTAAACACAATTCTAATATAAACGAAAAGCTATCTTTATGAATAATCAACCCGAAACTTGGAAGCGAATTGCATCGGAAAAGGTTGCCGACTGTCGTATTTTCCGTGTCAGACAAGATGTTTGCCAGCGCGAAAGCGACGGACTTGAGGCAAAATTCTTTTGTCTTGAAAATCCCGATTGGGTCAATGTCATCGCTTTGACACAGGAAAATGAAGTTATTTTAATTGAACAATTTCGACACGGAATCGAGCAAATCACTTTAGAAATTCCGGGCGGAATGGTTGACGACGGCGAAAATCCGCAAACGGCGGCAAGGCGCGAACTGCTTGAAGAAACAGGCTTTTCGGCAAATGAATTTATTTTGTTGGGCAAATCGCACGCAAATCCGGCGATAAACAATAATTTGGTTTATCATTATCTTGCTATTGACTGCGAAAAAACGCGGGAAACTTCGTTTGACGACCACGAAAGCGTTGTTACAAAATTAGTTTCGTTGGATAATGTTGATGAGTTGATGGTAAATGGCGAAATCACGCATTCGTTGGTCATCGCGGCGTTTCATTGGTTGCGGCTTAAAAAATGATATGAGTGTAGCACGAGCAATTTTATATCTTTTGATTGGTGTTTTTGTGGCGCACATCGTTTTTTATTATCCGAATCTGCCGGAAAATGTCGCTTCACATTTCAATGGTTTGGGCGAACCTGATGGTTTTATGTCGAAACAAAATTTCGTCATTTTTGAAGGCTTAATTTTACTGATAATTATTTTTGAATTCACTTTAATACCGTTTATTATCAAACAAATGCCGAATTCATTGATTAACTTGCCGAACAAAGATTATTGGCTTGCGCCGGAAAGACGCGACGCGACATTCGGCATATTCGGAAACTATTTTGAATGGTTTAGCATTGCGCTTTTGAGTTTGTTCATTGCCGTCAATCATCTCATTTTTCAGGCAAATCTGACAAAACAAAATCTTTCGGGAACGTCAATGTGGCTGATTCTCGGCGCATTTTTAGTTTTTACAATTGTTTGGTTAATCAAATTTATCAGCCAATTCAGATTGAGGAGTTAAATATGAAAAAGGAAAAGTTCACAGCAATTATTCACAAAGAAGATGATTTATATGTTGCTGATTGTCCCGAAGTTGGAACTGTCAGTCAAGGCTATTCAATTGAAGAGGCGTTGAAAAATTTAAAGGAAGCGACGGAACTTTATCTCTCCGAATTTCCCGCGCCGCAAAAATCTACATCGTTGTTGACTATTTTTGAAGCTGAATATGCCGAAGTTGCCTAGAATTTCAGGAAAAGAAATGATTCGCGCACTTGAGCGTTTAGATTTTTTTCAGGTCAGGCAGCAAGGAAGTCATATTATTCTGAAAAAACAAACGCCTGATAGTGAGATAGGTTGTGTTGTGCCTTTGCATCGTGAGTTGGCAGTCGGAACGATTAAAAGTATTTTGAAACAAGCAAATATTGATTTAAGCGAATTCATTAAAAACTTATGAAAATCGAATTATTAAAACTTGCACACGCTCGTTCGGGCGACAAAGGCGACACGGCAAACGTCGGCGTTATCGCGCTTAAAGATGAATTTTATCCGCTTCTCGTGCGCGAGGTTACGGCGGAAAAGGTCAAAGAACATTTCGGCGCAATGGTCAAAGGCGAAGTCGAACGCTTTGAACTGCCGAATCTGGGAGCTTTGAATTTTCTGTTGCACGAATCGCTTGGCGGCGGCGGAACTTTATCTTTGATGACCGATGCACAAGGCAAAACCTTTTCAACCGCGCTGTTACGAATGGAAATCGAAATCGGCGACAAGGAAATTTTGAACCGGATTATTTTGCTAAATAATTGACAGTTGGGCTTGAAAATTAAATAAATATCAACTTAAACTATTCGGTAATATCTATTTAGCTGAATTAAATTATTTTGCCAAATAGTTGATAGTTGACAGTTTATAGTTGATAGTTATGTTTGCATATCAAGTAACTATCAACTATAAACTGTCAACTATCAACTATTTAGCAGTTAAAACCAAA
>JANOXW010000539.1:0-10059 GCA_031418635.1 Acidobacteriota bacterium | reverse complement strand
GACATCAGCACGATTCTGATTTTGTGGTTTGCGGGTGCGTCGGCTTTAGCTGGGCTTTTGAATATCGTTCCGCGCTACCTGCCGCGTTACGGAATGGCTCCCGAATGGGCAAAAGCGACTCGTCCATTGGTCTTGGTTTTCATGTTTATTTGTTTCGCTGTAACTATATTTTTTGAAGCCGACGTTGACGCGCAAGGCGGTGCTTACGCGACCGGCGTTTTATTTTTGATGTCGTCCGCCGCCATTGCCGTTACACTTTCGGCACGGAGACGAAAAAGTAATTGGACAATCGGATTTTTGCTGATTTCTTTAGTATTTATTTATACAACTGTCGCCAACGTCATCGAGCGTCCTGACGGAATTAAAATCGCTTCGTTGTTTATTCTGACGATTATTGTCGCGTCGTTTATTTCCCGCGCTATGCGAACCACTGAAGTTCGGATTGATAGCATCGAATTTGACGATACTGCACTCGAATTTGTTAATGAATTAGCCGAAGGCGAGATTCGTATTGTAACCAACCGGCGCGAAGTCGGCGACGTTGAAGAATATCGTTTCAAGGAACACGAAAAGCGCGTGGATAATCATATTCCTTCGAGCGATCCGATTCTTTTTTATGAAATAAATTTGGGCGATGCGTCCGAGTTCACGGGTAAATTGAAAATTCAGGGCGTTGATGTTGAAGGTTACAAAATTTTGCGGACTACCGCGCCTGCCGTTCCGAACGCGATTGCCGCACTGCTTCTTCACTTACGCGACAAATCGGGGAAAATTCCGCACGTTTATTTTGGTTGGAGCGAAGGCAATCCGATAGCTTATCTGATTCGCTATATTCTGTTCGGCGAAGGCGACACCGCGCCCGTTACCCGCGAGATTTTGCGGCAAGCCGAACCCGACCCGGAACGTCGCCCGAATGTTCACGTTGGTGGTTAAAAATTTATTTGCCGTTACCGAGAACTGACGGATTCATATCCAAATAACAGGAACGGCAAAAGACGGGACGACCTTGCGAAGGATAAAACGGGACAGTTGTATAACCATTGCATCTGGCGCAATAAACGGCGACTTCGATTCTTTCTTTAAACCCGGCGGCTTGGGCGGCAGTAACTGAAGCGATTCGTTCATTTTTAGCCTGTTTGCATTCACGACAGCGTTTGGGCGGATTTTGCAGACCTTTATCGCGGAAAAAAATCTGTTCTCCAACCGTCCAAATAAACTCGCTTTCGCAGTCAATACACAAAATATCTATATCTGATAAATCAGCGTCGTCGGCAAAAGTCTTTTGATTGAATTGCTTAAGACTGTTAGTTGCAATCTTTGACACGGTTTACTCCTTCCCTTATTTATGTTCTAAAAGCTAAAAGAAATTTATGTTTAAGCCGGAATCATAGCGAATGAAAGCCGGTTTCAAACATTTTGGACTACTCGATAATTACTTGTAGATATTTTTAATTAAAGTAAAATCCGTCATAAGTTTTAAGGGTGGAAGTTTATTTATTTACGCATTAAAACTGATTTAAGTCCATTTTTTCAACTTATAACTATTGATTGTGAGTGTCAAGTTTTGGTTTCCACAATTTTTATTTACAATCAAGCTATATGAAAATTTTAGTGATTGGTTCAGGCGGACGTGAACACGCGCTTTGTCAGGCGTTTGACCAAAGCAAAGAGGTAACAAAAATATATTGTGCCAATGGAAATGCCGGCATTGCGCTCATTGCCGAATGTGTCAACATTAAACCCGACGAAATAGCAAAGCTCGCGGATTTTGCCAAAAACAACGAAATAGATTTGACTTTTGTTGGTGGCGAAACGGCATTGGCGTTAGGAATTGTTGATGAATTTCAACAACGCGATTTGAAAATCATCGGCGTAAGTCGGCAAGCATCTCAACTTGAAGCCAGCAAATCATTCGCCAAAGATTTTATGGCGCGACACGATATTCCGACAGCAAAATACCAAATCGCCAAAACAGTCAAAGAAGCCGTAGAAATTCTGCAAAGCGGCGCGTTTAGCGATGAAAATGCGCCTGTTGTTGTCAAAGCTGACGGACTCGCAGCGGGAAAAGGCGTAGTTGTCGCAACCAATCGCGCCGAAGCGATTGCCGCCGTTAAGGATTTAGAAAATCTTGTCGGTGCCGAGGCAACCGAAAAAATTGTTTTGGAAGAATGTTTAATCGGCAAAGAAGTTTCGTTGTTGATGTTTGCCGACGGCAAAAATTTTGCGCTAATGCCACCTGCCCGCGATCATAAACGCATTGGCGAAGGCGACACCGGCGCAAACACCGGCGGAATGGGTGTGATAACCGATGCAGATTTGCTAACTAAAGATCAAGAACAAGTGATTGTCGAACAAATAATCAAACCAACTTTAGGCGGCGCACAGAAAGAAGGTTTCGAGTTTCGCGGGATTTTGTTTCTCGGTTTGATGATGACCGAAAACGGCGCAAAGGTTTTGGAATATAACGTCCGTTTCGGCGACCCGGAAACACAGGCGATTTTAGTTCGCTTGGAAACTGATTTTGTCGAAATCTGCGAAGCGATTCTCAATCAAACACTTGATAATTTAACTCTCGAATGGAAAAAAGGAAGTTCGGCGTGTGTTGTCTTAGCGGCAAAAAATTACCCGAACAAACCGCAAACAGGCGATATTATTACCGGCTTAGATACTGTAAAATCGGTGGAACAAATCGTTTTTCACGCGGGAACTGCCAAAAATGAATCTGACCAATTTATTACCGCCGGTGGCAGAGTTTTGGGCGTAACAGCAATTGGCGAAAATTTGGATGAAGCCTTACAAAAAGCGTATCAAGCCATTGATGAAATATCTTTTGAAGGTATGCAATATCGCCGCGATGTCGGGCGAACATAACGGAAAGTTTGAGGAAAAAGGAATGCAGACATTTTGCCCGTGAGTTATTTAAAGATAACGCGCCTGCCGACAATTTCGTAATTTTCTTCGACAATTTTTTTGACGGCTTCGACATAAATCGCGTGTTCGTGTTCCAAAATTTTTGCGGAAAGAGTTTCGGGCGTGTCGTTGTCTTCTATTTGCACTAATTTTTGTGCGATTATCGCGCCGTGGTCTAAATCTTCGTCAACAAAATGAACGGTGCATCCCGAAACTTTAACGCCGTATTCAAACGCTTGACGTTGTGCGTCTAAACCTTTGAAAGCAGGCAACAAACTCGGATGAATATTCAAAATCCGATTCGGAAATGCACGGACAAAATCCCGCGAAAGCAAACGCATATAACCTGCTAGACAAACTAATTCGACATTTCGCGCTTTTAATTCGGCAATGATGAGCGCGTCGTGTTCTTCGCGTGTGCGACCTTGGCGCGTGATAACAAGCGTTTCCAAGTTGCGCTCTTTTGCCTTCTGCAAGCCTTCCGCGCCCTTTTTATCGCTAATAACAATGGCAACCTGACAGTCGGAGATCAAACCATTGTTCACGGCTTTCGCTATTGCTATCATATTCGAGCCGCGTCCCGATATTAAAATGCCTATTTTCATTTGAAAGTTTATTAAAAAACCGGACAATATTCCTGTTATATGACGGGAAATTATAAAATGTCAATGTTAATTAGAATTTTTTAAGGTTAATTGATAAAGCGTATATTCGCCCACTTTTTCGCCTGTGCCGCGGTCATACCAAATATCAACATTTGTAAAATCAACATCCCAATCGGGTGCCGCAATAATGTATGAAAGTGTCGGATTGGTCGCTTCTTTTGCGCTGAAATTTCTACGATATTCGCTGTATCTGCCGGCTTCTTCGGCAATTTCCCGATACGTCAGAGGTTGCGCCGCCGAACTAAGCCGATTGGTGTGTCTGCCCCAACCAAAGAGCGAAATCATTGATACGAAATCGCCGTTTCTGAGCCGATTTTCAAGCGTAATTTCGTCAAGATTCAAGTAATACAAGTATTGATAATAACGCTCCTTGCTTTCGTGCCACGAAAGCCCGGCAAAAACGTGCTGATGCCGCGCCCACAGAACATTTTGCGGTGCGATGGACGGCAAATCGTCGCCTTCGACCATACCAAAAACTAGAACCGTTGATTGATGCGGATGTGGTTCGCCTTTCGCCAATTCCTCAAAACGCCGTGCTATCGGCATTACTTTATCTCGCGCCACGTTTAAATCGTCCAATACGCCAATCGTGTAATGACATTCGACAAAGCCCCAAAAGATTGCCAATAAAGCAATGAGCGATAAAGCGATTTTGGAAAATAGCGGTTTATTCAGTGAAATTTTGCGCCACAAAATGCCGATAGTAATAACCAAAGCCAAAGCCGCGACATAATTTCCGATAAAAACCTGATAATGAATCGGCTGAAGCGAGCGTCCGGTTATAATCTGCTGATTAAAAACAACAATCGGCACGAGCGCGAAAGATGCGGCAAAAAGCGTCGGGCGTTCTTTTAATCTGATAATGTTCAGTCGAATTCCGGCAATCAACATAATCAGCACAACCAAGCTAATATATTCAGGAAATCGAGCCAAATCCGGCGCGTGTGTATAGACGAGAAGCTGCACATCGTCCATCGTTTGTGAACGATGCGACAATAAAACTGCGTAAGGAATCAGTGCGAAAAGACAAGCCGCGCTGAGAGCGATAAATGCTTTGAAGTCTTTCCAAAAACCTTCGGGACGAACAACTAACCATAAACCAACGACGCAAATCAGCCACGCAATCGCTGTTGTCCAATGATAAAAATATGAAAAAACCGTAAAGGCAAAGCAAAATGAGGCGAGAACACAATAGATAATGCGCCGCCGCAAATCAGCCGTTGTAACAAGAAGCCAAACTAACGCGCACAAGGCAAAAAAGAACGGAAACGAAACAGCCGGAATATAGCGTCGAAACGCGGGAAAATATGGATACGTCTGTCCGATTTCCAAGATTCCGCCGATTGCGCCCTCGCCTGCCGCCAACGCACCGCCGCACAAAACGACTAAAGTTCCTGTCATCGCCAACCACGAATCATCAGTTATTTTTCCAATCAGCCCGAATATCACCAAAGCCGCCAAGAATCCGGCGAATGCACCGCATAAAGTCATCGCCCAAGGTGTCGAAATTCCAAGCGTTCGCGCCGGAATTGCCACTGTGTAAGGTGCGGCAAACTGAATTGAAAATAAAGATTCGGGTTGTGGATTGTCGGGCGTGTCGTCGCGTCCCGTGTAAGGATCGTTTTTGCGCGGTCTGCCGTCAATCAGAGCGCGAAGGTACGAAGCATACGCCGCTTCGTCAATGTCGTTATAGGCATAATTTCCCTGCCAATCGTCGCCACGCAAAGACAGCAACTTGAATTGCGGGTAAAGCATAAAAATTACTAAAAAAATTCCGGCGATAATACCGAATTGCCAGCGTAATTTCATAGTCCAAAGTCCAAAGTCCAAAGCCCAAAATCAGAATGCGGATGGCGAGCGCAAAAGAAATGACAGATTACCATAGTTAAACGCCGTCGAGAAAAACCTGTTATTTGATTTTGCCTTAACATTCAAGATATTTAACTTTGGACTTGAAACTTTGGACTTTGGACATTAGACTTTGGAGTTGAAAGCTATGAGTTTAAAAGACAAAATTATCAGCGATTTGACCGGCGCGATGAAAGCGAAAGATGCCGAACGTCTTTCCGTTTTGCGAATGGTCAAGGCAAATTTAATGAATCGGCAGATTGAAAAAGGTGCGGATTTAACCGACGAAGAAATTACCAAAGTCTTACAAACATTGGTCAAACAACGGCGCGATTCAGTTGAACAATACGAAAAAGCCGGACGCGACGAACTCGCCGCTAAGGAAAAATCGGAAATCACCGTTCTCGAAGATTACTTGCCGCAATCTGCTTCAAAAGAGGAGATCGAAAAAGCCGTCGCCGAAGCGATTGCCGAAACAGGCGCGTCTTCGATGAAAGAAATGGGAATAGTAATGAAAGCCGCGCAAGCAAAACTCGCCGGCAAATCGGCTGACGGAAAAACGGTTAGCGAAACTGTCAAAGCCAAACTTTCCTAAACTTTTTATTAAAACATTAGCCGAAACGTAAAATTTTGTTTTACATTTTTTGCACAGTGCGTATAATGGTTTTAGTGCGCTGTGCATTTTCTTTTGCACGTTCTTCCAACAAATAATCTTCTTAAACATCAAATCTTAAAATCTTGGAGAAAAGAGTAATGTCCAACAAAATTATTCAAACCGATTGCTATCTAAATTTGGTTCTTTTAGCGGTAATATTTTCGGCGGTGCTGATTGGCAGTTGTGCGGTCAAAGCGGCGAATGATAATGACAAAAAACAGACGGAAAAGCCCGCCGTTACGACTGAATCGAAAACCGTTAATTCAAAAGTAAAAATCCAGATTCAGCCAAATTCGCCGGCTGACACGGTTCGCGCTTTTTACAAAAATCTGCGCGAAAAGCGTTTTCGTGAAGCGTTGTTTTTGACCAATCTACGTCCGGCGATTGAGGGATTGACCGATGTGGAATTGAAAGAATTGCAAGTTGATTTCGAATCTTTGGCAGTTAAAGTTCCCGCCGAAATCGAAATCAATGGTGAAATAATTTCGGCTAACAAAGCAACCGTAACCGCTAATCTGCCGAATAATGAAACCGACCAAATCGAATTACAAGAAATAAATCTGCGGCGTGAAAACGATGTTTGGATTATTTTGACGGTTGACGAAGCGGCGGAATCGGCGATCAAGAAAGAAGGTAAAAATTACTTTTTCGCGCTAAAAATTGAAACTCAACAGGAAGAAGCTAAAAAAACGCTTGAGCAAATTGCCAAAGCGCAGTTCGTTTATTTCGCGCAAAATGGCGGTTTATATGGTGATTTGGCAACTTTGATTGAACGCGGATTAGTATCTGAGGCTTTAGCCAAATCAGATTCGTCGGGTTACAACTACAAAATCCAGCTTTCATCCGACAAAAAGAAATATACGGCGACAGCTGAACCTGCCGTTTATGGCAAAACGGGCAAATTATCGTTTCGGTTTGAAGCCGACGGCAAGAAATCTCCGATGCTAAAAAGTGCTGATAATAAGGGAAAATCACCTAAAAACTAAAAAAATGTAATTTTATCTAATTTTGTGTTGAAATTTATTGAGAAAAAGGTTATAAGAGGTTTAGTCCCTAGCCGTTAGCCGACAAATAACAACATGATGATAAGAAAATTACTTGCTGATTTTAATAAATCTATTTCAAAGCGTGTCGTTGCTTCGCGCCACAAATACGAAGTGCCGATTAGACTGTCGTTTGAAACTGACAGAAACACGGGAAGATTACAAAATCCACTTGAAAGTCCGTTTATTACAGGTGAAACCAAAGATTTGAGCCAGACGGGAATTGCTTTTGTTGTTTCTTCAATCCGCTTAAAAGAAAATTATTTGGTCGGCGAAGGTCGCACGCTTAATGCTGAATTAGACCTGCCAAGCGGTAAAATAAAAATGCAAATCGTCGGGCAAAGATACGAACAAGTTGGCAAACATATCTCAACGGCGAATTTTTTGGTCGGCGCGAAAATTTTGCGAATGACGGCGGAAAACCGCGAACTTTATCAAGACTTTTTGCGAGTCGGCAGAAAAAGAAAAGCCGGAAGTCTGAAACTCGGCATTGACGAAAGCTAACTTGATTTGCGATTGGGTAAGAATTTGCAAAGAAACTCAAAAAAAGCGTGAGGATTTTTCCTCACGCTTTTTGTTTTTGTGCATTAGAAATAAGTTCACCAAATCAATTTTGTAATTGGCTAAAATCAAGTTTAATTAGAGTTCAGTGCGTAAATGTAGTAATCTGTAAAACATCAGAAACGCTTGGCTAAAAAATTCCTGTCTTTAGTTGAGATTCGTTTCAAAAAATACATTTCAAAAATAGTAATCGGGTTGCGTGTAGTTTGTGCTTTCAACGCTTCGACCTAATCCGACTCCATAAATAGAAAAAATTATGAAACTGCCAAAAATTTCGCTGACTTGGAAAATAATGATTGGGCTGGTGCTGGGGATTTTTATCGGCTGGCTGATTCGGGAACTTGATGTGCAAGATGCTGAAACCGGAATTCACAAGGTTTTTGGAATCGAAACCGCGACTATTTTATCCTTTTTTCGTGCGCTTTCCACTTTGTTTTTAAATCTTATCAAATCAATCATCGCGCCCTTGATTTTCGCCACGTTGGTCATCGGCATTTCCGGCACAGGCGACATCAAACAAGTCGGACGCATCGGCGTAAAGTCATTGCTCTACTTTGAAGTCGTAACGACGCTGGCTTTGGTCATCGGGTTATTAGCGGTCAATATCACACAACCGGGCAACGGCGTTTCCTTGGCGGGAATTGCCAAAGGCGAGGACAAAGCGGTTATGGCACAACGCGCCCAAACTTTTTCCAAAGAAGCCAACGAAGCCGCTAAACGTGCCGAAGAATTACGCGCTCAAACGGCGACAAATCCGAACGCTTTGACCGAAGCCAACGCGCAATCGGCAATCGCCGCGCAGAAAGCCGCTGATGCCGCCGATGCTGCCGCCAAAGGTTTGACTGCCCCCGAACCGCCCGCCAAACCGCAAACTTTCGGCGATATTATCGCGCATCTTTCGCCAACTTCGATTATTAAAGCAATGGCGGAAGGCGACGTTTTGCAAATCGTCGTTTTCTCCGTGCTGTTCGCGCTTGCCGTTACCGCGATTGGGAAAAAAGCCGATGCCGTCGTCAAATGGTGCGAATCGTTAGCCGATATTATGTTCAAATTTACGGAGTTTATAATGAAATTTGCGCCCATCGGTGTCGGCGCAGCGATGGCTTATACGATTGCCCACAATGAAAAAGGTCTCGGCGTTTTGACCAATCTCGGCGCGTTGGTGCTGACGCTTTACGGCGCGTTAGTCGTTTTTGCCCTAGTGGTTTTACTGCCGATTGCGCTACTTTTCAAAGTTCCGCTGAAAGATTTTATCAACGCCGTCAAAACTCCCGCGTCAATCGCTTTTGCGACGACTTCGAGCGAATCCGCGTTGCCGAAAGCGATGGAAAATATGGTGCGGCTCGGCGTTCCGCGTCGTATTGTCGGCTTCGTTCTGCCAACCGGCTATTCGTTTAATCTCGACGGCACGACGCTTTATTTAGCGTTAGCTTCGGTGTTTGTCGCACAAGCCGCTGGTATACAGATGTCGTGGGGCGACCAAATATTGATGGTTTTGGTTTTGATGCTGACCTCGAAAGGTGTTGCCGGCGTGCCGCGGGCTTCGCTGGTTATTCTTCTTGGAACACTTGCCTCGTTCAAACTGCCGGTCGAAGGCGTGATTCTTATCTTAGGCGTTGACGAGTTAATGGATATGGCGCGAACCGCGATTAACGTCATCGGCAATTGTCTGGCAACGGTCGTTATTGCCAAATGGGAAGGCGCGTTCCGCAACGACGAATGGGAACGCGAAGAAGCCGAACTCGAAGAAGTTACCGGACAAGGCGCAATTGTCGCCACTTAATTTGAAAAAATCGGTTAAAATGAATTTGAGGTGAAATTTATGATGAATATTCAAACGCTACCACAGCCGCGACGACTTCGGTTTTCGGTTGACGAATACTACAAGTTGATTGAACTCGGCTTGCTGAAAGACTACGAAAAAGCCGAAATTATTGAAGGAGAACTCATACAAAAAATGCCGATAGGAGATAGACACGCCGTTGTAGTGAACACTTTGAATCGTTTTTTTACTAAAAGTGTTTCTGATGATATTTTGGTCAGTATTCAAAATCCCATTCGTTTAACCGATTATAACGAACCTGAGCCGGATATAGTTTTAGCGGATTTAACCAAATATGACGGCAAACGTCATCCGCGTCCGGCGGAAACGCTTTTGATTGTCGAAGTTTCCGATTCAACTTTAAAGTATGACCGCGATGTAAAACTCGCGCTATACGCCGAAGCCGAAATTCCTGAAGTTTGGATTGTTAATCTGAAAAACAATATCGTCGAAGTTCATCAAAAACCAAGCACCGGCATTTATCAATTGGCGCAGATTTATAAAAGCGGCGAAATCGTAAAATCGGCAATTTTGCCAAACCTTGAAATCGAAGTT
>JANOXW010000538.1:0-22864 GCA_031418635.1 Acidobacteriota bacterium | reverse complement strand
AACGATTCCGCCGATTAACAAAAGGACACCGAGAACTTTTCTTCCATTTTCCATTGCGATTTCTCCTATGTTCGGGGTTACCAAGAGACAGCTAACAATAAGTTCAGCGGTTCGCCCGATAGAGACAACTTTGATTTCACTACACAAGTTTAACAGCCATCCAAGCGGCGAATCCGTTGCAACGAAATGTTGGGCAGAGAGACGATGCTACGAGCGTAAGGCGGGAACGTCAACCGCGAAGGACGGTTACGCTCGTAAGCGATCCGCTTCAACGCCGGTTAAGCGCGTCGCTTACGAGCGTAACATAGATGTCAAGGTGTTGGCGACCCGTCTTTCGCTCACAAGTTGCATCGGCTGTCTGACCCAACTTTGTATTGAACTGCATTTCAGTTTTCTTATACCGAATTATTTATACGCCTTTTTCAGAATAAAAGTCAATAGTTTATTTGACTTTCGGAAATAATCGGGTTGATAATTCCGTTAAATAAAAATTCCGTTAAATAAATTAAACCCGACTTAGTTAAAATGATATACAAAACCTGTGATTATGCCGAACGATTTGGTATAAAACTCATATTTCAGGTTTTATAATGAACTATTCGGCATAACTCCCTTAAATACGGAGTTATTTATACATCTCTTTATTAGACCTTATGCGTAATAAATTTGGTGTAACAGCAACTCTTTGAAAAATGGCTTCCTCATCAGGTTGCGAAAATTGTGTGTGCCGCAGGCGATTTCCATTACGTCATCGGAAATGTTCCCGACTTTGAGCCTCATTTCTTCTTTGACGATTCGTAATCTTTTCGCGCCGCTAATCAAATGTTCGATCACGACGCGCACTCGGCTCAACTCCCGATTCGCTTCCTTTTCTTCTTTCGTCAACTCTTTGCCGCGTGGCTTTTTCTTCGGCTGTTTAATCGAAACGCCGGCGGGAGCATATCCTTGAAATCCCGTATCTTGCTGTAACACTGTGCCTTCAGGATATTTTATCAACTCTTCATCGGCTATTTTCTTATCGTGTTTTTTGCCTTCAACCGTTTTCGATAAATAGATAATCGCTCTTGTTTCAACTTCGCCAATGATCAAATTCTTTTCCGTATGCGTTTTTTTTTCCACTATAAGACAACTTTTGGATTTCCGCATCTTTTGGTCTTTGACGCATTCTTTCCACCCCGTCTTGCACTATTTCTCCTCTTTCAACTTGATTTTTTAACCGCTCAGCCAATCCTTCAGCCGTTCTGGCGGGCTGGCATCCGAGTATTTCCAACGCTCTTTTCAACTTCGGCAACAGAGTGTGAATTTGCCGACAAGTGTTCGGCTGGCTTAATCCGAACTGCAAGCCGTGATACGTTTGCAGCGGATAATTCTTCGTATAACTCAAGATAAACAACAACTTATCTTCAATGTGCGGCAGTTTTCCACGCTGTCCGCCGCCCTTTCTCCGAAACCGGAATTCGCCTCTCACCGTCCGTTGCGATGTTTCCGCAAAGGCTTCGGCAAACGCCATTAAAAGAAGTTCAAACTCAAAAACGGTGACACTTGTCGTGGCTAAAAAGACTCGCTCATTATTTCGCAAACAATTGTAATCAAGCATAATTCTGATAAACTACAATTGTTTGAATGTTTCCAAAGAAATTTATCTTTTATTCAGCATAAGGTCTAATCATTGAAGTCAACAAAAATCCGCTAACAACATCAATCGAAAAAAAAATCAGAGTTACGTTTTCAATCGTGAAAGACCTACAAATTTCCACGACGGACGACGTAACTCTGATTGATTAACCTGCTTTATCAAGCCGGTCGCCTATTTCTTTTTCGGTTCAGGCTTTGCGTCCTTTGACGGCGGCGGTTTTGGTGCCATTTGTTGTTGCATCATTTGTTGTTGTAGCATTTGTTGCTGCATTTGCTGCATTTGTTCTTCGGACACCGGCGGAATGTCAAAATCTTCCGCGACTTCAGCCGGATTGTTTGCCACGATTTCATCTAAAACCGTTTTTTGCTTGTCTTTTTCAAGTTGTGCTTTGACAAAATCGTTGACCGGCATCTCGCGGGCTAACGGATTGGTCGGGTCTTTGATAGTCGTCGCTATCAGGATGTGGCGTGCGTCGTAGGTTTCAGTCGGTTTGCCGCTGGCATCTTTGGTTTCGCCTTTGCGTTCGAGTTTGATGATGTGAAAGCCGAACGGCGTTTCAACCAGATTGTCCGCAATTTTGCCCGGTTCGAGGGACAACGCGGCTTGTTCAAACGCCGGCACCATTTGTCCCTTCGGCACGTCTTTGTAAAGTCCGCCTTGCAATTCGCCTTTGGCGTTTTTGTTGCCCGGGTCTTGACTCAACTCATTGGCTAATTTGGCAAAATCTTCGCCCGCTTTGGCGCGGCTCAAAACTTTTTCCGCCTCTTCACGCTTCGCTTTCGAGTCGAGTTCGGGATGTTCGGCGATGTATTTTTTGATCTCGTCGTCGGAAACTTTGAGTTTATTTTTCAAAATTTTATCGGCGTAAAGTCCGGCTAAAAATTGCGCCTGTTGCAATTTAACTTGCAGGTCAACTTCTTTTTTGAAGTCTTCGCCCAATTCGCCGCCTTTCGCGTTAGCCGCTTCTTCGGAAATCTTGATTTTGGCAAAATCATTCTTAGCTTGTTTGAGTTCTTCTTCGGTTAGCTCCTTATCTTTCGGAAACTTTCCGCTTTCTTTGGCAAGCGCGAGTTTGGAATCTATAAACTTTTGAAACTCGGCTTCGTGTCCGCTTCCACCCCAAAATTCATTGATTTGATCTTCCGTAATAGTACTGAATTGCGGTGTCTGAGCATTATCTTTATTGAGCTTTTGGTCATAGACGGTGGCGGTGATAACCATTCTGATATTTTCCAATTCCTGCTTGATGTTCGGATCGTTGGCTAATCCTTCTTTGCGGGCGGCACTCGCCACAGCCAGCAATTGTCTGAGATTTTCAGCGATTTTTTTCTTTCCGTCAGGACTTTCCGCCAACGATTTAAGCTGCATCGGGTCGGCATCTTTCAACAGAATTCCCATCTGCTCTTTGCTAATGCTGGTCAATGCGCTGTCGCCGTGTGCGCCGACTTTGCTTTTCCAAAAAAGAAGCCCGGCACCAATGGCTAAAATTACGGCAATGACCACTGTGCCTTTGGCTAAAGAACTCATTCCCGCGCTGTTGGTTGAAGATGCGCTTGCCGAAGCCGCTTTTGCACCGGCAACTTCAACCGTATCTTTTACCGCAACTGCTTCCATTGTCGGCGCAACCGCATCGCTCGGCAAACTCTCCGTTTTTGCTTCGGTGATATTTTCACCTTCGACACTTTCTTCAGTATTTTCAACTTCCGAATCAATGCCGTTTTCTAAATCATTTTCGTTATCGTTATTTGTATTCATTAAAAATGTTCCTCTATTAAATTCTAAACTTTATTTTTTACTTTGAACTAATTCCAGCAAAACTCCGTTTGCCGACGCAGGATGCACAAAGGCAACCAAGCAACCTTCCGCACCGATTCGCGCCGTTTCGTCTATTAAACGCATTCCTTCACGCTTTAATTTCGCCAACGCCGCTTCAATATCTTCAACCTCGACGGCGATATGATGAATTCCGCCGCCGCGCTTTTCCAAAAATTTCGCAATCGGCGAGTCTTCCGCCGTCGGCTCAAGCAATTCTATCCGCGATTCGCCAATCGGCAACATCGCCACACGCACTTTTTGGTCATCCACAACTTCCGTGTGAACATTCTCCAACCCAAGCGCATCTTCCCAAAACTTCAATGCTTCGTCAATTCCTTTGGTCGCAATGCCGAGATGATTTATTTTCATAATAGCTTTTTCAAAGCTTCGATACTCAAATCCGCCTCATTCATAATACTTCTTAAAACTTTTGGATGCAGAATTTTTGCCGAATGAAACGGAACAGTGGCGCGTCTGCCTTCCGCATTTTTATAAATTTTGTGGCTTCCGCTTTGGCGTGTAAGCCCAAAGCCGCACTTCTCCAAAACTTTAATAATTTCCGCTGCCGTAACCCGCGGCACTTTTTCGCTCATATCGCTAAATCCATCAAAGTCAAACTAACGGCTTGCGGTTGCGGAATTTCTTCTTCCGCCTCAATTCTGTCTTCAACGTGAAGCGAAATAACATCCTTTATATTTTCAATGACTTCTTCGTATGTTTCGCCTTGTGCGTAGCAACCTTGAAGTTCATTGCACGAAGCAAAATAACCGTCTGCATCTTTTTCTACAATAACCGAAAAGCGATAATTGCTCATATTTTTATATTTCCTTCGTGATAATGCCGAAGAGATTCAAAGACACTTAAAGAAATTCAAATTTGGCATTCTAACTTAATTTCATATTGCAATTTAAACAAAATTGGTGGCTTTCTCTTATAAAAAAACCTATCCAAAAAAGCGGCAAGCAAAAAATAAGCAAAAGCAAAATAAGCACAGCAGCTCCCACGTTCGACATTTGACTTTTTACATAATAACCATTTGACGAACTACAAAACGGACACCTGAAACCTGTATCAATCAGACTCGGATAGGGCGGCACAATTGGGATAACCGGAGTTGGTTGTGGAGTTATTTCAACCGAAGCAGAAAAATACCGCATACATTTAAGGCAGTAGATTTTGCCGCCGGGATTCACAAAACCACATTTGTTACAAGTAATTTCATTGTGCTTTGTATTCATCTTCTACAATCTTAATCGAAATAAATCGATGATTAATTTTCATTTTTTATTTTCCAGAATTCCAATTAAAATTCGCAAAATTTCTTCCAAATTATTTGGTAGAACAAAAACATTGACCCCTTGATAAAACACTTTATTTGTTCGGTCGAGTTTTCCAAATTGCCATTCTTGCCCCGTTGAAACTGCGCCGTAAATAATTTCTTTGTCCGTTTCTTCGGCTTTATCAAGTGCAACCATTTCAACCGCAAGTTGGGCAAATGCTCTGGTTAAATCGGCATTTTTAGCCTCGACGACAAGTAAATCATTTTCGCACTTTAAATAATAATCAAGCGAACCTTTTAATTGATGACTTACTTCAAACCAATATTCTGAATTAAGTTTTGCCTTTGTTAAATGTCTGACAAATGACAAAATTGGGGCAATCAAAAACTCGCGGCGCGTGATTTCATTTTCTAAACTAATATGAATCAAGTGGTCTTCGATTTGGGAACTCAAATAATCAAACATCGGCATCTCAATGGAACTTTTTTCAAGATGCATTATTTCATTTATTTTTTTATAGCCGAAGTATTCAAGAATGTCTTCAGTTCGCGCCCGAAGTTTGAAATAATCGGAAAAAGTCAAAGATTGTTCGGGAGAAATTATTAATTTTTTCATAGCTATTTCAAAATCTCCTCAACCGCCGAATACGGATTCATTTTCTTTTCCGCAATTTCCTGCGCCAATTTATCCAACTTTTCGCTAGTTCCGTTGCGGCTTAAAACATCTGACAAAAGTTTTTCCTGTAAAAGTTCTAACAATCGCCAACGCGCAATCGCTATGCGGCGTTCTAAATTTTCACCCGTTTTTTGAAATTTGTCATAGCTTTCGATGGCTTTTGATAAGTCTTCGATGCCTTTTGATTCGGTGGCGATGGTTTTGACAATCGGCGGATGCCAAAAATCGGGGCGATGCGCCAAACTCAGCAGTGCTTCGAGTTCTTTTTCCGTTCGCAAAACGCCGTCGCGGTCGGCTTTGTTGATGACGAATACATCGCCGATTTCCATAATTCCCGCCTTGATTGCCTGAATGTCGTCGCCCATTCCGGGAACTAAAACGACGACGGAAACATCTGCCGTTTTGACGATTTCAACTTCGTCCTGTCCGACTCCGACAGTTTCGACAATCACTTTATCAAAACCCGCCGCGTCCAAAATCGCTACTGCATCAACCGTGGTGCGTGAAAGTCCGCCGAGATTGCCGCGTGTCGCCATCGAGCGAATAAAGACGTTTTTATCAAGTCCAAGCGTTTGCATCCGAATCCTGTCGCCGAGAATTGCACCGCCTGAAAACGGACTCGACGGATCAACGCAAACAATTCCAATTTTCTCGCCGCTGTCTTTGTAAAATAAAGCCAATTTGTCAACGAGCGAAGATTTTCCCGCGCCGGGCGAACCCGTAATGCCGATGACAACCGCGTTTCCCGTTTTCGGAAAAACCGCTTTCATAATTTCAGCGGCATCGTCCGCGCCGTTTTCGACTTTTGTAATCGCCCGCGCCACCGCCCGCGTTTCGCCCGCGAAGAGTTTTTCTAAAATTTCGGAGTGTCCCATTTATTGTCTTGCTTGATGAATAATAATCTTCTGAGTGTAATAATTGTCCGCGTCGGCAAATTTTTTCACAAGCAGAGATTTTCTCACTTTTCCCCGAAATTGCCAAAGGTTAAAGCGTTTTTTGCATCGTTCCGAAAGAAATAACTTTTTAATTTTGGTTTTGAACCTTGCTTTTCACTTTTTTTTCTAATAAGTTATGAAAACATTTTTTCTAAATTTAGAAGAAATGTTCGTTTCATCTATGCAACAGCATTTCACAAACACCTTCTTATGTGTTAGACTCATCTAAGATTGATTCTGATTTACACAAAAGGAGAAAAACATTGGCAAAAGAGGCAGTTCAAATGAGTATTGATACGAAAGGCAAGGCAATCGAATCTGCGCTATCGCAAATCGAAAAGAAGTTTGGCAAAGGCTCAATAATGCGGCTCGGTGAGCGTCCGCAGGAAGAAATTCCCGCCATCTCGACAAATTGTTTGAGTTTGGATGCGGCAATCGGTGTCGGCGGTTTTCCGCGCGGCAGAATTATTGAAGTTTATGGTCCTGAAAGTTCGGGTAAAACGACGCTTGCTCTGCAAGTTGTCGCACAAGCCCAAAAAAGTGGAGGAATCGCGGCGTATATTGACGCGGAACACGCGATGGATCCGGAATATGCCGAAAAACTCGGCGTAAATATTGAAGAGATGCTGATTTCACAACCCGATTCGGGCGAACAGGCACTCGAAATTGCGGAAACATTGGTCAGGTCAAACAGCGTTGATGTTATCGTGATTGATTCGGTAGCCGCGCTCGTTCCGCGTGCCGAACTCGACGGCGAAATGGGTGATTCACACATGGGACTTCAGGCACGTTTGATGTCGCAAGCCTTGAGAAAATTGGCGGGCATCATTTCGACTTCAAATACCTGTTTTATTTTTATTAACCAATTGCGCGAAAAAATTGGCGTATTTTTCGGTTCGCCGGAAACCACCACGGGCGGTAAGGCTTTGAAATTTTACGCAAGTGTGCGGATAGATATTCGGCGCATCGGCGCAATCAAAGAAGGCGATAAAATGGTCGGCAATCGAACTCGCGCCAAAATCGTCAAAAACAAAGTCGCGCCGCCGTTTCACGAATGCGAATTCGACATTATGTATGGCGAAGGCAT
Source organism: Acidobacteriota bacterium (assembly GCA_031418635.1). GTDB lineage: Bacteria > Acidobacteriota > Blastocatellia > Pyrinomonadales > Pyrinomonadaceae. Next base: position 15,436 of record JANOXW010000538.1, on the reverse strand, counting down.
TTCACGCGAAGGCGATTTGCTAGATTTGGCGGTCAATAACGGCGTGGTTGACAAAAGCGGTGCGTGGTTTTCTTACGGTGATGAACGGCTTGGACAAGGACGCGAAAACGTCAAAAATATGTTCAAGGAAAATCGGGACATCTACAATCGCATCGAACACGACACGAAAGTCGCACTCGGTTTGATTAAAGAAGAAGCGTCGGCGAAAAAGGAAGAATAATCGCACAGGCTTCTGTATTTTTGAACAAAAAAGAGTGGCAGGAAAATCAAATTCCGCCACTCTTTTTTCTATTTGCAATATCGGCTAACTAACTCATTTCACCTGACGTAGCGGCTTGCGGCAGTGGCATTCCGACAGCATCGGATTTGACTTCGGGTTCGTTGTCAAACAAACTTTCGTCATATTCATTGACAATCATTTTGCCCGCTTGTTTCGAGAAGATAAGTTTGCCTTCTTCTTCGTCAAAATCAACCGTTACCATATCGCCCGTTTCGACTTGTTGCGTTGCGACGAGGTTCGACAACGGATAAACCAAAAAGCGTTCGATAGCGCGTTTCAAATGCCGTGCGCCATATTTCAAATCAATGCCTTCGCTCAACAAATATTCTTTGGCTTCGACCGAACATTCAAAAGCGAATTTAGTTCCCGCCGATTCGGTTATGCGGTCTTGAACGGAGCGAAGTTCGATCTCCAAAATTCTACGCAAATGATGTTCTTTCAAACTGCGGAACACGACAACCTTGTCAATTCGATTCATAAATTCGGGCGAGAATTTACGTTTCGCGGCTTCGAGTGCCGTGCGATAAATTTTCGTGTCAATTTCGTTGTCGTCTTGATTTTTTTCGGTTTTCGTCGGAGCAAATCCGATTCCGCCCGAAATCATATCCGACATTTCGCGTGCGCCGAGATTTGAAGTCATAATGACGACGGTTCTTGAAAAATCAACGCGCCGATTGTCGCCCAACGTCAGCGTGGCTTTATCCAAAATGCCTAAAAGAAGTTGCCACAACGCGTCCGAAGCCTTTTCTATTTCGTCAAACAGCACAAAAGTCAATTTTGTTTCGTCGGTGTGCGCTTTGTCCAAATTTTCCTGCGTCAACATCGGCGAAGTTTCGCGGTGTCCCAAATAGCCGGGAGGCGAACCGATAAGTTTGGCAATCTCGTGCGAATGTTGAAATTCGGCGCAGTCAATTTTGACAACGGCGTGTGGTTCGCCAAAAAGAACTTGTGCCGCCGCTTCGACGACACGAGTTTTCCCTGAACCGGTCGGACCCAAAAAAAGCATCGTGCCAAGCGGACGCGCCGGATTGTTCATTCCCGCCAAATAGATTTGGAAAATGCCGCTCATCCGCCGCACAGCGCGTTCTTGTCCGACGATAAAAGCCGAAAGTTTGTCTTCAAAATCTTTGGCTCGCGGACTCTTTTTCTCCGGGTCAAGCAAAAATAATTTTTGGTTAGTTGTTTTAGCCATTTCGTTTTTCATTCTCGTTTTTCTCCTCGTCCCTTGTAAAGAACGCTTTTGCTAAAAGCGTCTTGCAAAATATAGACGAACTTTCAAACTCGACTTTGCCGATTCACTATCAGGCAAGTCTTGGTTTCTATTGATGATTTCAAAAGATTTTTCGTTGGCTGGACTTTGAATTTTGAAAGGTAGTCGTCCATCGGGATGCAAATCGGCTTCGAGCGAATCCGACTCTGTTTTAGGTTTAACATAAATTGGTGAAACTATGCAAGTGGAAATTTTTATTGTGAAAGATAAGAGAAAAAATAAATGTTTCAAGATGTCAAGAAATAGTGCAACTTAGTAATCGATGAGAGTTTTATTTAGCAACAGGTTTTTGACATTTGGTAGAGATTTTAATTGAATTTTAAGCATTTCAACACGAAAAAATAATTTTCTTGTTAGAAATTAATTTTATTGACACTATTTCTTTTTATTCTTTTGCTCACCGACAATATAGCTTTCACGCGCCTTGACTGCTAGATTTGGTTGTCGCACTTTCACTTTAATACTTCTCTTTTGTCCCGCTTCGCCTTGATTCTTCGGGTAATAACCTAAACTATATTGCTGACCAAGTTCATCGGCTATCATACCAAAAGTTTTTTCTAAATCGGTAATATCTTCGATGCGAAAATGTCGTCCACCTGTTTTCTGAGCTAATTCGCGCATATACCAATTGGCAAGTTCAAGCCTTTGCTTGCCTAGGTCAATACTTGCTTTACTTAGTCTATTTTTATCGCTAGGTGAAATAGCCAAAGTGTTAAATTGGACTGTATAAATCAATGCCTCGCCTTCTTCTGCATCGCGCAAGGTACTCTTTTCGCTTGTGGCAATGCCAGAGCCAATACCATCTGAAAATAAAACAATTGCTTTGCGTCCACGAATTTTCTTTATCTTTTTAAGCGCAAAGTCAACTGCATCATAAACCATTGTATCTCCGTGACTTGCCTCCACTCGTAATCGAAATTGTTTTCCTTTCCGTATTTCTTTAACTGTCGAAACTTTAAATAAAACATCCACCCACTCATCGAATGTTGCCGCCGTCAGATAATCGTCGGGACGCAATTGTTCTAGAAACACATTAGCGGCATTGGCTAAATTCCTTATTGCGGGGCGCATTGAACTACTCACGTCCAGCAATACAAAAATAGTGAAAGGCTTTTCTACCGACTCAAAAAACGTAATTTCCTGTTCAATACCATCTTCAAATATCTGAAAATCTTCTTTCTTGAGGTTGGTAATATATCGTCTATCACGGTCTAAAACTGTTACCGGAATTGTTACTAAATCAGTATCAACGCGAATCAAATCGTCTTGTGCATAGTTCTCATTTGAAAAGATAAAAAGACAACTTAGCAAATATAGTGTTGTTAGAGTTAAATTAAACTTTTTTAATGTTTTTTGTATTATCATAATTTTCTTTCCCAGAAAGATTATTTTATCTGTCAATTAAAATGTAATAAATCACAGCCTTAGCAAAAATTAAGGCTGTGATTTATTAAGACGTAATTGTTGGTTAGAAACACGGTGGCAATCCACCCGGGTTAGAACATAACTCTTCACCGGGACACGATATACATTGATTTCCGCCGATTGTATTGCACGTTAGAAAATAGCCGGTATGACTATACGGACTGTTGCAATTAAACTCTCCAGCGACTAATGGACAATGTAAGCCGTAGTCAACTCCACAGTTCGGGCTATACAATGGTCCGGGATTGTTGCAGTAAATGGCAAATCTTGCACAACTCTGAAATTGATTGTTGCAGTTTTGGACACAACTGTTACAATCGGCATCCGCCATATCCGCACTGCACGCCGTCGCGCAACTGTCGTTGCACCTCGCCTCACTTGATTCACATTGTTGAATACAAATTGCCGTTGCACCAACGCTTTCGACTTTATCGGAATATTCGAAAACGAACAAACACATCGAAAGCAATCCGAGAATTAAAAACCTTTTGTAAATCGCCTGCATATTTCTTGAATACATAATTTTTCCTCCTAAGTTCTAGTTGATTTTTGTTTAAGATAAGCTAACTGCGGGAGTTTTCACCGAATAAGCGATTTATTATTTCGGTTTCCTTCTCCGGCGGCAGTTTGCCCACCCACGATTGAATAACCGCGCCGTTTTGGTCAACCAAAACGAGCGTCGGTGTTCCCTGAATATTGATAGTATTAAGGCTTGTTTGTTTTATTTCATCAACGGAAATACCGCTTTCGGTCAAATAACGACGCGCTTCGTCAACGCTTTGCGGCATTACGGCGATTAGTCTTGCAGTGCTGTTTTCGCCTTTCTGTCGCGCCACGAGTTTTTGATAGAACGGTGTGCTTTCAGAACAAAAATGACAATTGGTTGAAAGCACTAACACGAGGTTTTTATTGCTCTTATTCCAATCAATTTCTGAAAGCGATAATATTGTGCCGGCTTTTATTTCCTTATTTTCCGCCATCGCCGCCGGTGGCGAAGGAGAAACAAAATAGCGGCTAATCAGAACGCCGCCGAACAATAACGCCACAATAATAATTGCAATATTTGAAGCAGTTTCGATTTTCTTGTGGATATTTCGCATATTTTTTTTAACTCGACTTGATTCTTTTAATTAAAAACTCAACTGTTTGGTCATAGCGGTTGCTTGCCTTTATTTTGACTTATAATTATTCGTCAGCACTTATTCAGACAAGAAACTTTTCTGAAAGATTTTGTTAGGACATTCAAATTTTAAATGAAGGCTACGCCGGATTACAAGCATTTTTTACTGTCCGTTTCTGCTATTCGTAGAAATTTCTGCGGTATTCGTTTGGAGTTGCGCCGAACTTTTGTTTGAAATCAAAAATAAAATGACTTTCATTTTTGATTCCGACCTTTGCCCGAATTTCTTTGATGCTTAATTTTGTTGTTCCAAGCAATTCACACGCCTTTTGCAGACGTAAGTTTTTGATATATTTCATCGGAGAAACGCCGACTTCTTGTTTGAAAATATGCTGAAGACGAGAAGCAGACACACCGATAAAATCCGCCAACACCTGTGTTGTGAGAAGTTGGGAAAGATTATCTTCAATTTCGGCAACCATTTCTTTTATTCGATGATTCATCTGTAAGGTTACAGAGGACGAAAAAAGAAATGAAAAACTTGAAAAATATGTTCGCAAGATTACGCTAGCAAAATGTTTCCGAAAGAGCAATAAAATTTTTTCGTGTTGTGTTTTAATATGAAAATCCGTTTTTACCTTACCCGCGGTGTTACGTCAAAAATTTGTAAAATATTTTGTTTTGTGGAATAAATGTTCAAAAGACTGATATTATGAGGATGGGAAACGAAGATTTGAAGGAGGAAACTTGAACTAAATCGTGTTTAATCTAATTAAAAGGAAATCCGAAGAAGAACGGTTATGGGCGGACTTTGAACATGAGGCGATGCCGTATTCGCCGGATTTGTTTCGCGTGGCAATGTTTTTGAAACGCGACCGTGATGTTGCCGAAGATTTAGTTCAAGAAACAATGATGCAGGCTCTTAAATCTTTTCATCGTTACGAAAAAGGCTCGAATTGTCGGGCGTGGTTGACGACGATTATGTATCACACACATTATAAACAATTGCGAAAGCAGACGAATTTGCAACTTGTCGCCGATACGGAAGAGAAAATTGCCGAAACCGTGCAGTTTGAAGCCCCGATTCCGCAACATTTGACCGATGAAGACGTTTTGCAAGCGTTGAAAAAAGTTCCCGAAGCGTTTAGAGAAATCGTTTTATTGTGCGATGTCGAAGGTTTTGCCTATAAAGAAATCGCTACGTTTTTGGATGTTCCGATTGGAACTGTAATGTCGCGGTTGCATCGCGGACGAAAAATTTTGCGCGGCGAATTAGCCGTTTATGCCCGCAATTACGGTATCGAAACGGACGAAATCAGACAAGTTAGAAAACAAGGAGGGAAATCTATATGAAATGTCAAGATTTCCGTGAAATAATAGATTCTTATTTGTGCGGCGAGTTGTTGACCGAAACCAATCACGAGGTTTTGCGTCATTTGGAAGCGTGTGCCAATTGTCGGCGCGAGATTGAAGTGCGACGCAATTTGCGTTCGCAGTTGCGGTTTGCCGTTAAAAATGCTCCGCACTATCAAATGTCGGACAGATTTTATTCAACGCTTTGCACTCAATTAAAACAAAGTGTTGTGCCGCAAAAACAAGCGAAGGCAAGTTTTTGGGTGAATCCTAATAGTTGGATGGCGTTTGCGGCAGTGCTTGTTTTGACTTTCGGGGTAGGTTTCTGGCTTCTCAACACTCAGCCGGCAGATATTGCCTCGTCGGAAGTTGATCTTGTTAATCAAGAAAAAGTGCAAAATGCAACTTTGGCAGATTTTGCGGTTGGCGACCATCAGAATTGCGCTGTTAAATATAATTTAAACGAAAAACCCGTTGAGATGGATTTAAAATCAGCCCAATTTGCAGATTTACGACAAGCCGTTTTAAAGCCTTTGGAAAGTGCGGCGGAAAAATATGAATTTATCGAATCGCATAATTGTAAATTTGCCGAGCATAATTTCACACATATCGTTTTCCGACATCAAAATAAAACGGTTTCCGTATTGATGACCGATTTGAAAAACTATCCGAAATTGAGCAACAGCGACATTGCTAAAATCGTTTCAAACGGGTATCAGATTGCGCGATTTGATGTCAAAGACCAAGCGGTTTTTGTTGTTTCCGATTTGTCCGAACAAGAGAATTTGAAAACGGCTGAAATGTTGGAAACTCCAATGAAGCAGAAATTTTCGGTCAAAAACCAAGTGCCATTTACTTTATTTGCAATAGCCAAATAGTTGCTTGGTTTTAAGGTTAGAGTTCGGAAATTTTGTTGGTTTCAAATTCATTTCAGCACCAAAAAATGGTTTTCAATTAGTCCGAAGTCGAAAGGCTTCGGACTTTTTATTTTGGCGATAAAAGTGGAAAATGAATTGATGGGAAAAAATGAAAGTTGAAGAAAAAGCTGAAACGGTTTAATCTCAAATGACAAAGGACAAAATAAATGATTTTAGAAAAAATTCGTAGCCAAGCCGCGTCAAATCTCCAACATATCATTCTACCCGAAGGCGAAGATGTCCGCACACTTCAAGCGGCGGAAATGTGTGTGCGCGATAAAATCGCCAAAATTACTGTCATCGGCAATGAGGAAAAGATTCGTGAGGCGGCGCGAAATGCTAATGCGAACTTAAACGGCGTAGAAATTCTCGACCATCGCAAATCCGCCGATTTCGGCAAGACAGCGATGTTTTATCACGAATTGCGCCGCGCCAAAGGCGTTACGCTGGAAGAAGCCGAACAAATCGTTAAAGATGCACTTTATTACGGAAATCTGCTTGTCAAACTCGGCAAAGCAGATGGTTCGGTTGCCGGCGCGACCAATACGACAGCGCACACGGTTGCGGCGGCATTGCGGTGTATCGGTGTGCGGGCAGGCTTCAAAACCGTTTCTTCATTTTTTTTGATGGTTGTTCCCGACAAACATTTCGGACACGAAGGCGCGATGATTTACGCCGATTGCGGAGTCATCATTAACCCGAATGTTGAAGAACTCGCGGAAATCGCCATTGCTTCGGCTGATTCGTGTCGCGCTTTGCTCAATGTCGAACCGCGGGTGGCGATGCTTTCTTTTTCAACCAAAGGAAGCGCGAAACATCAACTTATTGATAAAGTCGTCGAGGCAACCAAAACGGTCAAAGCGCGAATGCCCGATTTGCAAATTGACGGCGAACTACAAGCCGATGCCGCGCTTGTGCCGTCAGTTGCCACCTCAAAAGCACAGGGTTCAAGTGTTGCCGGACACGCCAATGTCTTAATTTTCCCCGACCTAAACTCAGGAAATATCGCTTACAAATTAACTGAAAGATTAACCGGCGGAACTGCTATCGGTCCGATTCTGCAAGGTTTAGATAAACCTTGCAACGACCTTTCACGCGGTTGCAAAGCGAAAGATATTGTAGATGCAGTGGCGATTACGGCGGTGCAGGCACAAGCAAGAAAAATCTGAATATCAGTTTTCACTTCCCAAAGCATTTTTGAAAAACTCGATCACCCGTTGGTCGTAAGCCGCCGATTGTTCAAGCGAAGCACTTGTCAGGCTGAAACCCGACGGATTTAAATCGGTTTTGACTTCAACTTTTGTGGCAGACGGAAAACAGTTACTGATAGCGACGGTCGAAGCCTGAAACCGCGGCGCGTCCATTCCGGCAAGCAATAGAACCTGCCGGTTATTGACCGCTTTTGCCAAATCGCACATCGAATTTCGCCGATAGCAACCATCGTAAAAGTAAAAATAAGTTCCGAGTTGAGCAAATTTTGACGTAACCGACCTCGCAAACGGATAGCGTTTGTCAATTGCTGAAGCCAATACATCGTTGGCATCCGACGGCACTGAATCAAGCGCGAGAGCTTTGATATTTTCGTTAGCAGCGGCAACCGAAAGTGCCGCGAGTGCGCCCATTTCAACACCGTAAATGCCGATGTCTTGCCCGACTAAAACCGCTTGATTTTCATTTTTTAACCCACGCAGATAATCAATCGCGGCAAGAACATCGTCCGTTTCGCAACCGCCGAAAGATGTCTGTTTAACCGTCGGATTTTGAGCGTGTCCGCGTTGGTCAGGCATCAAAATCGTAAAATTCGTCGCCTCGTTGATTTTTACGCCGAGGTCTAAAACGTGCGAACGATCTGCGCCATAACGATGAAGCAAAATAATGGCGGGCGCATTTTCCGCGCCACGCAAAAGCCAGCCGCGGGCGGAAGTTCCGTCGCGGTTTGTCCATTTTTCATCCGTAACCTGTGCGCCGCGTGCGCTCAATTGTCCATATTTATCCGGCGTTACCAGATACGCGGCAGTGGGCGGTTGCGCTGTTTTATAAACCAAATAAACGGAGCCGGCGATAACCGCTAAAACGAATAAAATAACCACCGGCAACAAAAGCCGCGAAAAACTCTTAAAAAGCCGTCTTGTTTTTGCCATAATTTTATAAAATCTGTCGGGAGATTTTCAGGAAAGAAAATACAACTTAAAATCAATTTCGAGTGTCTTAAATATAGTCCTTGAAAAAAGAACTTTTGGTGAGCCATCTAAAATGTTACCATATCAAGCGGTAAGAAAGGAAGAGTTTTAAATAAAAAAATGAGAGCAAAACTATTCGCCTGTTTATTGATTATTTCCGCTACTTGTCTGACACTTGTCGGACAAACACAAGCTAAAAACGAAATTAAAGTTAAAACCGACATCTCGGCAAAAGCGCAATTTTTTCCACTTTCCGAATTGAAAGAAGGAATGCGCGGAACGGCGTGGACGGTTTTTCGCGGCAATCAGCCGGAAGAATTTAATGTCGAAATTTTAGGCGTAGTGCCGGGCGCAATCGGTCCAAAGCAAGATATGATTGTCGGACGATTAAGCGGCGGGCAAGCAGACAGAACGAGCGTTTTTGCGGGAATGTCAGGTTCGCCCGTTTATATTGACGGCAAACTCGTCGGTGCGATTTCTTATAGTTTTCCATTCTCAAAAGAACCGATTTGCGGCATCACGCCGATTGAGCAAATGTTGGCGATTTTTGAAAAGAATCAAAATCTTCAACCAAAACCGAAACAACCTCGCGCCGTTTCATTTGCCGAATTATCAACGACAACTTGGCAACCGAATTTCCCGAAAAACGCGGCGGTTACAAGTTCTTTGTTGGCTGGAGTCAATGCCAATTCGCCGTTAATGGCGATGGTTGGACAATCTTTTCAACCGATTGCGACACCGATTGCCTTTAGCGGATTTTCGCAAGAAACCTTAAATCTTTTTGCGCCGCAACTCGCCGCCGTCGGCTTATTACCGGTTTCAGCCGCCGGCGGTGCGGCGCGAATTACGCCTTTGAAAGAAGCGAATGAAAAAACTTTGCTCGGCGGCACGTCGGTTTCGATGCAGTTGACGCGCGGCGATTATTCGTTAGCGGCAAGCGGCACGGTTACGTTCCGCGATGGAGAAAAAATCTACGCTTTCGGTCATCCGTTTCTCAATCTCGGTTCGTCCGATCTGCCGATGTCGGAATCGCACGTCATAACGGTCATTCCTAACTTAAATAACTCTTTCAAACTCGCCGTTCCCGATTCGTTGGTCGGCAGTATGACGCAAGATCGCGCCACCGGCGTTTTTGGCAATCTCGGACAATCGCCGAAGATGATTCCCGTAAAACTCAACCTTCAAACCAGCCGTAATCAACAGGAAACTCTGAACTTTGAAGTGGCAAAAGATACTTTTTTGACACCGCTGTTATTGAATATTGCGATTTATAACGCCATTATCGCCAATGAACGCGGACTCGGCGAAACAACCGTTGAAATTAAAGGCGAAATCAAACTCAAAGGTCAATCGCCGATAAAATTAGAGCGTCGGTTTGACGGCGCAAACGCTTCGCAATTTGCCGCGCTGTCGGTTGTCCTTCCCGTCAACACGCTTTTGCAAAGCCGTTTTGATGGTGTCGAAATCAGCGAAGTAAATCTAACTATAACTTCGCTTGACGGCAGTAACAGCGCGACTTTAGAACGCATCGCGGTTGACCGAGCGGAAGTCAAAGCGGGCGAAACTTTTGAAGTGCAAGCCTTTGTTCGCACCGATACGGGCAAGTTTTTCTCACAAAAAATTCCCGTTACAATTCCCGCTGACACGCCTGCCGGGACATTGTCGGTTACAGTCGGCGACGGCGGTTCGCTGCAAGCAAATGCCGCTTCGAAACAATTTGTTCCGAAAGACTTGAGCGAACTCGTCAAAACCATCAATCAACTCAGAAAAAATGACCGTCTTTATGTGCAAACCAATCGCGTAACTAACGGCGCGATTATCGGTGCAAACGAATTGCCGAATCTGCCACCGTCAATGTTGGCAACTTTGAATAATGACCGAACGGCGGGCGGTTTCAAGCCGACTCTCTTGACCATTTTGACCGAACAAGAAATTCCACCCGCCGAATTCTTGATTTCCGGGCAACAGGTTTTAACCATCGAAGTTATCAAATAAAACATCGGCGGCGAAAACATGTGTGAGATTGCTGTAGCTATTAAATGAAAAACCAGCCAAGCAGAAAGTCGCTGAATTTTTGCACGGGTCGAATCCTTTATCTTGATTAATATATTGGAAAACAATAAAATCCCGCATTGCAAAGTTGGCAAGTTTCGGTGTGTTTTGTTTTCAGATTTTGAACATTACAAAAGGCGTATTGATGGAAATAGTTCAAATTTTTAGCTGAACTCACGACACAAAAGTTGGCGATGTATTCTTGAAGCGTCTAACTTGATTAAAATACTTTTTCTTGAAAAATTTCAATCATAAATCATAAATGCTTAAAGTCGGATTAACAGGTTCGATTGCAGTTGGTAAGTCTTTTGTTTGCGAGGTTTTGCGCGAACTCGGTGCGGTTGTGCTTGATGCGGATGAAACGGCGCGGGAAGTCGTTAAGCCGAATACGATTGGGTTGCGAAAAATCGTCGAAAATTTTGGCGCGGAAATTTTACAATCAAATGATGAACTCGACCGCGTGAAACTTGGCACGATTATTTTTGGCGACAGTTTGAAACGACAACTCTTGAATTCGATTGTGCATCCGTTGGTTATTGAGGCGCAAAACGATTGGCTGATTGAAAGGGAAAAGGAAAATCCCAACGGTATCGCTGTCATTGATGCGGCGTTGATGATAGAATCGGGAGGTTACAAAAGATTTAAGAAATTGATTGTCGTTTGGTGTGAATCTGCGATACAATTGGAAAGGTTGATGTTACGCAATAGTTTAAGCGAAACGGAAGCCTTGCAACGAATTAACGCGCAGATGCCGCAGAAAGAAAAAAAGCGTTATGCTGATTTTTTGATTGATACTTCCGACGGTTTTGAAGACACGCGAAGACAAACGATTGAAGTTTTTGAGAAATTAAAACTTTTAAATTTAGAGCAAAAATGAAACCACAGATGAACACAGATGAACACAGATATAAAAGTCGAAAAAAATCTGTGTCTATCTGTGGTTATCTGTGGTTAATTATTCTTGCTTTATTATTAGTTGCGTGTAGTGAACTCGAAAAGCCGAAACCCGAACCTTTCTACGCCGAAACCGCGCCACCGATTAAAAAAGAATTTCGTTGGAGCAACGGCAAGATGCCGAAATCTTTTGATCCGGCACTTGCTGCCGCGCCGCCTGAAACTGATGTCGTTCGCGCACTTTACGAAGGTTTGACCGATACCAATCCGCAAACTTTGAAAACGATTCCCTCGATTGCGCTTGATTGGTCGGCTGCGGACGATAATAAAACCTGGACATTTATCCTTCGGCGCGATGCTAAATGGTCAAATAGCGAACAGGTTACGGCAAAGGATTTTGTGCGCTCCTGGAAGCGTTTGGCAGAAATGGGCGATAAGGTTTCGCATTATAAATTGCTCAATAATATCGTTGGAATGCAGATGGTGGAAAACCCTGAAACGCCGATAAAAGAAGCGGAAGAATTAGACATTCTTTCCAAACAGCCGATAAATCAAGCACTTCCGCAAATTTTCAAACAATCGAATACCAACACGGCGCAAAAGCCGGAAGTTAAACCAACACCGCCGAACCAAGCCGAAACCGAGAAAAAAACTGAATCAAAGACGGCGGAAAAATCGAAGACGACAGAAAAGAAAGAAGCCAAACCCGAACCGATATTCGGCGTTGAAGCGGTTGATAATTTTACATTAAAAGTTTCGCTTGTTCAGTCTGACAAAGATTTTCCCGCGTTGGTCGCCAATCCGATTTTTCGCCCTATTTATGGCGATGGCAAAGAGTTTTCGGACAATAGATTAAATGCCGCAATTGTTACCAACGGTGCATTTCGCGTCTTTTCGGTCGGGCAAGACGGCATCACGCTTGACCGCGCCGAGCATTATTGGAATCGTGGACAAATCGAACTTGAAAGAGTGCGATTTGTGCCGACGGAAAATGCCGAAAGCGCGTTGGAAGCGTATCGTAAAGGCGAACTAGACGCAGTTACAAACGCTGATTTTGCGCCTCTGGCACTGAAACTTCTGACACCTTTCGATGATTTTGAGCGCACAACGCACAGCGCATTAAATTTTTACGAATTCAATCAAAACAATGCGCCGTTTAATGACCGTCGGGTGCGTGAAGCATTGACGATTGCGATTGAACGCGAGCGTATTACCGATGGCGATATGGACGGTGCAAGCCAGCCGGCAGTTCGTTTTTTGCCCTTTGCCGACGATACGAAAGTCGAACTCAAGCAAGATACCGAAAAGGCGCAAAATCTTTTAAAGGAAGCCGGTTTTTCCAACGGCGAAAATTTCCCGACTATCAAACTCGTCATCAATCGCAATAATGTTCAACAACGCATAGCTAATTCCGTTGCCAAAATGTGGAAAGAAAATTTGAACATTAAGACGGAAATCACGGTCAAAGAATCAAACGAACTCGATGTCGCCAAAAAAGCCGGCGATTTTGATATGATACGGCGCGGCGTGGTACTTCCGACTACCGACGAATTAGCTAATATGTTGATAATGTTTCCGCCGACAATTCAACCAACCGAAAAAGCTAAAGAAAATGAAACGACAAAAGTTGAAAATCCGAAAACCGACGCGAATGTTTCCGAACAAATCAACCCCAACACGACAAAAGATGAAACACTCGAAAATGCCAATGTTGTATCGGAAACATCAGAAAATCTAGCCAAAAACGAAACGATTTTGACCGAAGATGAAGCGATGTCCGAACTTCCCGCCATTCCGCTTTATTTCCCGACTTCTTATTCTTTGGTCAAACCGTATATTCAAGGTTTTGAAATCAACACTTTGGATGCGCCATCGCTCAAAGACGTGCGAATTGATAATAATTGGCAACCGAAAAAGCCAAAAAACGAATCGTAAATTTACAAGAGTTCTTTGTCATTAGTCCTTTGTCCTTCGCCGTTATAGTCTTCATTGTTACTAGAGTTTGTGCAAAGGACTAATGATAAAGGACAAACAATTAAGGAGCGTGTTTTATGACACAAATCAGTTTTAGACAGGTTCGAGTCGTTTTAGTTTCAATTATTCTTGCTTCGCTGTTAATCAGTTGCAAAAGTTCGGCGGACAGTCGTTTTTGGGGCAGAACTAAGCCGCTAAAAGATAATGTTTTGCGCTATGTTTCCGGTCCTGAGCCGGAATCGCTTGACCCGCAAATTCCGTCCGGTCAACCCGAAGCGCGGCTTTTTATGGCGTTGTATGACGGCTTGGTCGAATATGACCCGAAAGACCAACAGCCGATTCCGGCAGTCGCCGAGAGTTGGGAACCCGCACCGAATTTGGACGAATTTGTTTTTCACCTGCGAAAAAACGCCAAATGGAGCGATGGCACACCGATTACCGCCAAAGATTTCGTTTATAGCAACCGTCGCGGTTTCGCGCCTGAAACTGTTTCGCGCACGGCAGCTCTCGGCTATTTTATCAAATACGCCGAAGCCTATAATGGCAAGCAGTTTTTCGTCAAACGAAACGGTGAATTTGTCTTGGCAAAAGATTTAGCGGAAAAGCCGGCTGAGGCTGAAACAGTTGCGCCTTTTGGAACGGAAACCGAATTTCGCAAATTTATCAAATCGCCGGAGCGCATTACGCTTCCGAACGACGCGCTCAAACGCGCTCAAGCTATCGAAGCCAATCCTAAACTCAAAGCAGTTTTTACAATTTTACCAAACGAACTGAAAAACGCTCCGGCACTTGCGGCAAAAATTAAAAATGGTAGCGATGAATTGACGAAGTTTTTGGGTGCAAATCTTTCAGCAGACGCGCTTATTTGTGCTGACGGAAACGCTTGCACGGACGTGGCGAAACAGTCTTTGGCAGACGGTTTGAATAAAATAGCTGATACCGATTTGATATTCACAAAAGATTGGTTTGCATCGGTTACGCTCTCGAAAGATGCGAAAAAATTAGCCGATTCGATTGCGGCGGAAAACAAAAAACGCGCCGACGCTAATCAGAAAATTGACCAAGAAATCGCCACACTGACGGACGATGCGAAAAAAGCCGAAAAGGAAAAAACAAAGAAAAAGCCTCTGACAAAATTAGCTTACGCCAACCGATTTTTGCTTGAACAAGCGTTTGCTGAAGAAATCGAATCTGCGTCGTTAGTTGCTGTTGCCGCCGAAGACATTGGCGTTGAAGCGGTTGACGATTATACGTTTCGGATAACTTTGCGCCAACCTGCACCGTTTTTTGTCGGATTGTTAGCGCATCAATTTTTCCGCCTCGTGCCACAACAAGCGATTGAAAAACACGGGCAGAATTGGACGCGCCCTGAAAATATCGTTACTTGTGGCGCGTTCAAAGTAAAAGCTCATTATCCGTATAATGTGTTGATTGTCGAAAAAGACCCGAATTATTGGGACGCGGCAAATGTCCATCTCGACGGCATCGAATTTCCGTCGGTTGAAGAACAATCAACCCGTTTGAATATGTATAAAGCGGGCGTGATTGACGCGATGTTCAATCACAGCGTGCCGGCTTCTTGGATTGATGAAATCAGACAATACAAGGACGAATATCTAAATTTTCCCGAAAACGCGACTTCATATTACAGTTTCAATGTTCGCAAACCACCGTTTGATAAACTAAAAGTGCGACAGGCTTTTAGTGCGGCAGTTGACCGCGTTACGCTTTCGGAATCGCGCAAAGTTACAAAACCGCTTTATTATTATACGCCGAGTGGAATTTTCCCCGATTATGATAAAGCGATGGAAACTGTCGGTGAAGAAGTCAGAAAAGAAAAGCAGATTTCGCCGGAAGATTGGGCGAAACGCAACGATTTTAATCCCGAACAGGCGCGAAAACTTTTGACCGAAGCCGGTTTTCCGGTTGAAAAAAGCGGCAATGGTTGGTCGTGTCCGACATTTCCGACCG
>JANOXW010000537.1:0-4309 GCA_031418635.1 Acidobacteriota bacterium | reverse complement strand
GAAGTTTTGGCGGAAGGTTTCAACCTGTTCAATAGCTCCAACTTTGCCGTCCCGCGCAATACCTTCGGAAGCGGCGTAACGCCCGTGGCGAATTTCGGCACACCGCAATCCGCCTTTGACCCGCGCCAAATTCAGTTGGGTGCGAAGTTTAGTTTCTAGGCAATCTGAAAGCAACATATTATTGGCTTTCAATAATTGTTTGATGGCTTGGGGTCGCCAAAAGCGACAAACATTATAGCGTAGGGTGAAGGCGTTTAGCCGTAACCCTACGACTTTTATAATCATCCTATCCGACGCTGAAAGTGTCGAACAAAAAGATTGTTCGACACTTTCAGCATCGGAGTGATATTTTCAACTTACCTAGCGATTCTCGCTAGGCTATAATGTTAGTCGCCGTTGGCGACGGGAATTCACAGTTTCAAAAACATTTGATTTGTGTATAAAAGGTAGAGTTTAAGCTATCGGCAATTTATAAAATTCAAGGGAGAAGTAGAAATGTATAAAAGAAAATGGCAAGCAGTATTTTTATCTGTCCTGTTGATAACCTCGTTCGGTTGCGGTTCGTTGAATAATTTGGAGACGGAAACGCCGTTGACAAGCGAAAAAATCAACCAACCACCGACGTTGCGCGTATCTGCGCCGGATGTGGACGCGGCGGAACCGGCGATTGCCAAATCAGCGGACGGCAATGTTTTTGTCGCGTGGGTTGAACACGGCGTTGAAAAGGCGGCAAATGTCTTGGTTCAATCGTTTGACAAAAATGGCAAGCCGACCGGCGAAAAAGTGCAAGTCAATCCGCAATCCGGTCAAGCAACGGCGTGGCGCGGTGATCCGCCGTCCGTCGCGGTTGGAAAAGACGGCGCAATTTACGTCGTGTGGACAGCGCGTGTTGCAGCGGAAGAAGGAAATCCGACCGATATTTATCTTTCGGCTTCGCGTGATAACGGACGTTCTTTCACGCCACCCGTCAAAGTCAACGACGACAAAGTGCCGGTTTCGCACGGAATGCACTCGTTGGCGGTTGATAAAAACGGACAAGTTTATGTCGCGTGGCTTGACGACCGCAATATCAAAAAAGAACCATCGCCACTGGCACCAACTGCGCCCGCCAATGGCGAAAAGCCGAAACATCAGCACATGAAAGAGCCGAACCGCGAAGTCTTTTTCTCGGTTTCAACCGACGGCGGCAAAACATTTTCCGCCAATAAAAAAATCGCTGACGAAGTTTGTCCGTGTTGCAAAACTTCGCTTTTGGCGGCTGACGACGGAAAATTGTATGCTAGTTGGCGACAGGTTTTGCCGGTTGATTTCCGCCATATCGCGGTCGTTTCATCCGATGACAAAGGCAATACATTCTCGAAACCGACCATTGTCAGCGACGACCAATTCTTTATCGAAGGATGTCCCGTTTCCGGCGCATCGCTTTTGGCAGACAACAATTCTCTCAAAGTTTTATGGTTCACGGCGGGCAAAGCCGGACCGCCGGGATTGTATTTGGCTGAGTCGAAAGACAACGGCAAAACCTTTGCACCGCGTGTTTTGGTCAGCGAAGGTTTGCCAACCGGCACACCGAGTTTATTGGCTGACGGCAATAATAAATACAGCGTAGTTTGGGGCGCAGACACTCAAAAAGTGTATTTGAAAAATGCCGAAACATCGAAAATGACCGATACAGACGGCAAAGAAATGATGGCGGGAGAGTTACCAACGGCAACGATTGTCGGCGGAAATGTAGTTGCCAGCTACATAAAAAAAGAAGAAGGCAAACGCGGCATCTGGCTTTCCGTTTTGAGCGCACGGTAAAACAAAATGTCAAACCTTGATTATAAATCGAGATGGACAACGCGCACTTTTGCGGTAAAATAACTGCCTGTGGTTATTAATTCAAATGCAACAATTCTTCTCGTTGATGATGACGATTCGCTTCGGCGGGTGCTTGAATTTCAACTGACCGAAGCAGGGTTTCAGGTTTCAATAGCGGAAAATGGCAAACAGGCATTGGAGATTTTTGCCAGCGAAACGATTGATTGTTTAATTACCGATTGGCGTATGCCGCAGATGTCCGGCGCGGAACTTCTCAAGCGTGTCAGCGCGATCAACAGCGAAACCCCGATAATCGTTATCACGGCTTTCGGTGATGTCGAAATTGCCGTCGAAGCGATGCAAAACGGCGCGTTCGATTTTATCACCAAACCTTTTGACCGCGATTCAATTCTTTTGACTGTCAAGAAAGCTCTCAAATACGGCGCGGCTTTGGCGGAAAACCGTCGTCTGCGAAGACTCGTTCACGAAGATTTTCAGATTGAAGCAGTTGTCGGCAACTCGGAAAAGATGCGGCAGGTTTTTGCATTAGTTGAGCGTGTTGCCAAAACCGATGTAACCACTTTAATCGAAGGCGAAAGCGGCACGGGAAAAGAACTAATCGCCAAAGGCATTCATTTTTCCGGTTCGCGCAAAGACAAACCGTTTGTCGCGGTGAATTGCGCGGCAATTCCCGAAACATTGATCGAAGCCGAACTTTTCGGCTACAAAAAAGGCGCGTTCACCGGCGCAGCGCAAGAGTCAAAGGGAAAATTTGAAGAAGCCGACGGTGGAACTCTTTTTTTGGATGAAATTTCCGCGATGCCGCTTTCATTGCAAACTCGTCTGTTGCGTGTTTTGCAGGAACAGGAAATCACGCGACTTGGCGAAAACAACCCGCGCAAAATTGATGTCCGCATCATTGCCGCGACGAATGAAAATTTACCGGAATTAATCAAGCACAATGAATTCCGCGAAGATTTGTATTATCGTTTAGCGGTTGTGCCGATAAAATTGCCGCCACTGCGTGAACGACGCGAAGACATTCCATTGTTGGTTGAACATTTTTTGCAAAAGTCTTCCCAAAAACACGGCATTCGGCAACCGAAACCGGAGCGCGAAGTTTTCAACGCTCTCTACAACTTTCCGTGGATGGGAAATGTCCGCGAACTCGAAAACGCAGTCGAAAGAATGGTCGTTCTATCTGACGGCGCAAAATTAAGCGTTGATGATCTTCCCGAAAATGTTCGCCATCCGCCGGATACTGCCGGAAATCTTTGGTTTGCACTGCCCGCCGAACCGATTAATTTAGAAAATTTGGAATGCGAAATTATCCGCGAATCATTAAACCGATTCGACAGTAATCAATCGCAGACGGCAAGATATTTAGGAATCACGCGCAGTGCGTTGATCTACCGGATACAGAAATATGGTCTGGAATAACACAAGAGAAAGAGAGATGGAGAGAAAGAGAGTTGGGGAGAAAAACCCGCCGTCGCGTCTTTCATTGGAAAATGAAATTCCGACGCTCAGTACCGACACGGAAATTTTATTTTCCGCCTCTCCGCGTTTCCGTGTTTCCGTGTCTTTGTTGATAGTCGTTTCAATCATTCTCGTAACCATTCTGCATTTTCTCACGCCGGTTGACCAAATTGTTTGGCACGAGATTTACCAACGTCTTTATTACATTCCAATTATTGCGGCGGCTTTACTTTTCGGCTTGCGTGGCGGACTTGCCGCTTCTGTTTTCACCACGCTTGTTTATTCGCCGCACATTTATCTGCATTGGCAACACGGACATTTCGATTATTCCATCAATCAATATGCCGAAATCGTAATTTTTAATCTCGTCGGCGGAGTGATGGGAGCATTAGGAGATAGATTGAAACAGGCGCGAATACGCGCCGAACGCAACGCCGCTGAACGGCAGAAAGCCTATGATGAATTGCAGAAAACCTTTGAACAACTTCTGCAAGCCGAAAAACTCGCGTCTTTAGGCGAACTGTCCGCTGGCATTGTTCACGAAGTTCGCAACCCGCTGGCTTCGATCAAAGGTGCGGTTGAAATTCTCGAAGACGAATTAAAGCCCGACAGTCCACGCCGCGAATTTGCCGGTTTAGCGAAAAAAGAAATAAATCGGCTGGATAAATTGGTCGGTGAATTCTTGCGTTTTGCGCGTCCTTCAAAATTGAGTGTTGCCCCGATTGATTTAAACAAAACAGTCGAATCAGTCGCCGCGCTCATAGAAAATCAGGCGGCAGGGCAAAATGTTTTTATCGAAAAAGAATTTAGCAACAATCTATTACCTGTTTTAGCCGACGCTGAACAAATTAAACAGGTTTTGCTAAATTTATCCATAAACTCGCTCCAAGCGATGCCGAACGGTGGAAAACTTAATTTTCGCACATTTCAAACCGGCGAAAATTGCACGGTCGAGATTAAGGATGAAGGCGGCGGGATTAACGCGGAAACGCTGTCGAAAATCTTCGATCCGTTTTTCACTACTAAA
>JANOXW010000536.1:0-3726 GCA_031418635.1 Acidobacteriota bacterium | reverse complement strand
TTCTAATCTCAGGTAATTCTTTTCCTTCAAGATTTTCGACCTTCGTGAGCATTGCATCAACGGAGATGTTTTGTTTTTTCGCCGTTTCTTCAGCTACTTTTATCGTGTTTTTTGAAAGAGTTTTCTTGATGGTTTCGGCATCTTTCTTTCTGGTCGCTTCGGTAAAAGCCTTTAAAACTTCGGTCGGACTGCCGGCTAAAGCCGTTTGGTTTGCCGGTTGGCTTTCAGTGGTCGGTTTTGTTTCATTAACCGGCTGATTAGCGGTTGCCGTGTTAGTTGATTGGGTTGAACTGCAAGCACCAAACATTAGTGCAAACAATATAAGAATAGTTATTTGATAGATTTTCATAAATTATTTTTTTGATTTCGGAAAACCGGAAAATTACACAATCCGTTTCCAATTGAATTTTGTTTTTTTTATTAAGCAGGTGAGCAAATGTTTTCAGGTCTAATAAAAATTCACAAAACCCGTTAAATGCTTGTTTTTAGGCAGGTTTTAGATTTTTCTTCATTATCCATTATCCGTTATCCATTTTCCATTGCTGCTTAAGGCTGTCTTTCTTGATTGATCAGTTCATCGAGTTTTCGATTTTGTTCTTCCATCTGTTGCAGTATTTGATTGGCAAAGCCGTGTTTGTCAATCTTCCACACGCCTTCTTCGCGGACAAACAAAACCGGATCAAAACTGCCGAAAGAGTTTTCGACTTCGATGATGGCTTGGTCGCCTTCGCTTCTTTCATTGCGATATTTGAGTTGTGTTTGACCTTCGCTGAACAGAGTTTCGCGCTTGACAATATCATCAACCGTTACATTTTGCGCCTTTGCTTCCTCGTCAGCCATTTTTAGCGAAGCCTCCGATAACAAAAGTTTCATTGTTGTCGTATCTTTTTTCTTGATTGCCGCCGTATAAGTTTTGAGCGTTTCAAGCGGTGTCGAAGCCGCTGAACCGCCCACACACGCCAATAAACTCAAGCAGATTAGTAAAATTATAAACTTGGAATAAAACCGCATCTTTGAATAAATCCTTAAAACATCGTTATAATAAAAGCTAAAGTATAACCAAAAAACGACGGAGTTAAAAACGAGTGGAACGAAAAAAGCTATCCGACACTGAAATCGAGAAATCTTTGAGCGATTTGAACGGTTGGAAAGTTGAGGACAATAATCTAAAAAAACGCTATTCTTTTGCAAACTTTGCCGAATCATTAGCGTTTGTCAACCAAGTCGGCGCAATCGCCGAAAAGCACGACCATCATCCAGACATTATTTTCGGCTGGGGCTACGCCGAAATTTATCTGACGACGCACGACCGAGGCGGAATTACTATTCGTGATATTGCCGTAGCAAAAGAAATAGAAGCACTTAGCAATTAATTTACGGGGATAAAAGAGAAACAAAAGCTGAAAAATTATGAAAACAAATCAACAGTTTCTGCAAAATTTATACGATGCTTTTAACAAACGCGAGATTGAAACGATAATTTCCTTGATGCGTCCCGATGTGAAATGGGCAAACGGACTCGAAGGCGGTTTCGTTCACGGGCGCGATGCGGTGCGTGAATACTGGACTAATCAATTTAAGGCGATTCAACCCGAACTCGAAACCTTAAAATTCGAGACGGACAAACAGAATCGAAACGTCGTCACCGTTCATCAAATCATCAAAGATTTGCAGGGCAACGTGCTTGCCGATGCAGAAGTCCGGCAAATCTTCACCATTGAAGACGGTTTAATCAGCCTTTACGAAATCGGCGAAACCGACACGATAAACGAGATGATTCAAAAGAACAAAGCCGCTAGCGAGCAATGATATTTTAGTCATTCGTCAGAACATTTATTTTGTCTGATTCAAAGCCTGTGTAAAAACCACTCTTTTTTTTGTTGGACATTTTTTGATTATCAAGAGCAAAAAAAACATTTTACAGGCAATAAAACCTAAGCAGATGTGGGTTAAATGCAACTCCCTCTTAAGTATCCATTGATCCTTCCCATTCTGATCCCATAACCCAAGCGAGAGCAGATAATTTTCCTTGAAGCACTCCCCAATCAATATCATCCCAACCGAGATTTTCTCTACCGTATTGCTTTTCAATACGAGCCGCTGCTTCGCAACCGATGCCGTCCCTGCCTGTGCATTCTGTTCGAGTTTGGTGGTGTCGGTATTGATGACGATTCCACCAGACCATATCCCAACACTCTTGATATAGTGCCGATATAACTTCGTCGCTACGCCTTAAGATCATTGGGAATGTTTCGCCTTCCTCTTCTTCATCGGGAAGAAATTCTACGAAGTTGCCTTCATCATCATAGCCGGTTTTGTAACCGTTGGGTCCAACCTCACCGGCTCTTTTAAGGCTTTTGAGTCTTTCTTCAAGAGGATATTGGTCGGTAAATTTTTGATTCAATGTTTCAACTTCTTCCACAAGGTCGGGACGAAAGTGGGCAACCTGAATTTTTGCACGACGGAACATGAGTTGACCGATGCCACAAACATTCGGATTTGGATCAAGTATGCCAATTAAAACACGGGAAATACCTCGCTGGATGATGCGGTTAGCGCAGGCAATTTTCCCTTCACCGCGAATAGTGCATGGCTCAAGTGTTGTAATGAGCGTCGCGCCATTTAAATCAACATTCAGTAGCTTTTTTTCTAATAGCGTGAACTCCGCGTGGTCGCCTGGTGCTATTTCACCTCGATAAGCTACTTCAAGGATTTTGCCGTTATGTATAATTGCCGCGCCTACAGATGGTGTCGGCGTATCTTTGCTTGGTTCCTGTATGCAGTTTCGTGATGCCTCAACCGCTCGCTCCATAGCTTCTAGTTCCCAGATGTGTTGAAGAATACCGCTATCGCTCATTTCAATTCCCATTCTGCCTCCATTGAGGAAAAATATAACAGTCAACAACTAAGACCTGTAAATCAAATCCTGCCTTTTAAAAGCTGAAAAATTTCAAATTCCATCCACAATCGCATTCAGCGTCGCCGAAGGTCGCATCGCCGCGTAAGCCTTTTCAGAATTCGGGTGATAATAACCGCCGACATCTTGCGATTTTCCCTGTGCGCCGATCAATTCTTCGTTAATTTTTGCTTCGTTTTCCTGCAATGATTTGGCGACGGGCGCGAATTTGGCGGCGATTTCGGAATCTGCGGTTTGATTTGCCAACGCTTCCGCCCAATACATTGCGAGGTAGAAATGCGAACCGCGATTGTCAATTTGCCCGACTTTTCTTGCCGGAGATTTGTCGGTGGCAAGGAATTTCGCGTTCGCTTCGTCCAGAGCGTCCGCTAAGATTTGGGCTTTTTTATTGTCCTGCGTTTGTGCCAGATGCTCCAGACTCGCCTGCAAAGCCAGAAATTCACCGAGCGAATCCCAACGCAGATAGCCTTCTTTGATAAATTGTTCGACGTGTTTCGGCGCACTTCCGCCCGCACCCGTTTCAAACAATCCGCCGCCGTTCATCAGCGGAACGATTGAAAGCATTTTCGCCGACGTGCCAAGTTCCAGAATCGGGAACATATCCGTCAGATAATCCCGCAAAACATTGCCCGAAACCGAGATCGTGTCTTTGCCTTCACGGGCGCGTTTGAGCGTTTCGGTCATCGCGTCTTTGACATCCATAATTTTGATGTCGAGTCCGGTTGTATCGTAATCGGCGAGATATTTTTCGACCTTTTTGATGATTTGCGAATCGTGAGCGCGACCTTTATCGAGCCAGAAAATCGCGG
>JANOXW010000535.1:0-4346 GCA_031418635.1 Acidobacteriota bacterium | reverse complement strand
GGGCGGAAGCACGGCTTATTATGACGCGCTCGCCTTTACTTTAGTTGAAACTTTGCGACCTTTGCGCGGCGACCGAACGGCGATTATTGCGTTGACGGACGGCGATGACAACCGCTCTTTTTTGCCGTTCGATTCGCTTTTAGGTTCGATTCAGGAAAGCGGCGCGTTGATTTATCCGCTTTATGTGCCGTCGGAATTGATTGCGGCGACGGCGAATAATAATCCGAATTCGTCGGTTGATTCGCTTCGGACGCGGTATATGGGTTTGACTTCACGGGCGGAAGTTGAAGGCGAAAAGCTCGCGCAAATTTCCGGCGGCGTTTATTATCCGATTCGCCAAATTAGCGAGATTCAAAAGGCTTACGACGATATTGTCGTTCAATTACGCACGGCTTATTCGATTACTTTTCGCTCCAACGTGGCAGAAACACGCGACAAGCGCGCTTCGCCACGTCTTAAAGTAAAGGTTAATCGGGAAAACGCTTTTGTCAAATTAGGTTCGGTTGTTGAATTCAAACCGCGAGAAAATTCCGAAGTAAAGCAAGATTATTTCCCACAAAGTTCGCAAAGCAAAAAGCAAGAGTTTCAAAATATTTCTTTTAGTGAAAATCCAATTAATTTTGCAAACTTTGCGCCTTTGCGGGAATTTTCTTCTCAAATCAGCGAAATTACCGCCGAAGTCGAAAGCGTCAAATACAAACAATTCTTAGGCGACAAACTGCAAATTTACAATCTCGAAAGCCTCGACATCAACAAAACGACAGGCGCGTTTTTCTTGAAAAAAGACAATGAAAAAATTGCTGTCAGCCGTTGGATTTCGCCGAAGCGGACACGCTCATATCCTTACGAAAGAGTTTATGACACACTCGCGGTTGACGGAAAAAAAGTAACGATAATTCCTGTCGTCAAAGACGAAGGTTTAGGTGGTGAACGCGACTTTTTGCAATGGGATACAATTTCGCTTCTAACCCTTTTGGACGTTCACGTCGTCTTGGCTTATTACAGCGAAGCGACCAAAAATGCGAAACGCGCCGACCAAATTACCGCGCAAAAGTTTGATAATGAATATATTTCAGCACGGCTCAACGAAGTATTTAATTTCAAAGGCACGGCGAGTCAATGGAACGAACGAGAAGCAAAACAATTAAAAACCGTCTTTGAAAAAGCAACAATCGCCTACGCGGAAATCTCCAAAACAACAAAAACTTATCTGCACGACGAAACGGCTTTGCTTGAGTTAATAAAATTTACCGAAACGCCGCAAAAATTTATCGAATTTTCGCGCAACAAATCGCAAGACGCGCAAAACCGCGAATTCGTAACCGAACAGCCGAAAGAAGCACTTTCAACAGACACAAAAGCCAAAGTTACCATCAACAACGCGCTTTTCGGCAAATATTTTTTCACCTGCGACGAAACCAAAATCGAAGGCAAAACTCTCTATCTAATCGAAGCCAAACACAGCCAACGCGCCAAATTTCCGAGCAAAAACGACATCAAAGACGGTTTGATAAAAATGATGCTCTACACGAATTTGACAAACGTCAAAGTAGGAAAAAATCCGTTTGCTTTGCGCGTAATGATTCGCCTGACTTCAAATCAATTAAAAGGTTCAATAGATTCTGACGCTGGTAGCGAATTGATTGAAAAATTCTTTACAGATAATTTATTCGATTCGACAAACAAAATATTTTTCCAAAAACTCCTCCAAGAAGCGCGGGAAAATAAATTCACGATAATTTTAGAACACGCGGAAACGGCTAAATAAATTGGAGATTTCCGCATTTTTCGCTAGATTCTTTTTCTTCAATAGCGACCGAAACTTGTTTAGCCATAAATTTTCTCTTGCAAAAAACAGTTAGTTTGATAAAATCAATAAGGAGCGGGGGATTTTCATCCCCCTTTTAGGAAGTTTGCTAAGAAGCTGTTTGGAAAATAGGGTTAAAGGCAAAAAGTCGGATAATATTTAGGTATGAAAAAAACATACCCGAGCGATTTGACCGATAACCGATGGAATCATATCAAAGAACTGTTTGAAACTGAAAACCAAAGAGGACGACCAACCGAAGTAGACTTGAGATTAGTCGTCAATGCGATTTTGTTTATTCTCGTAAGTGGATGTCAATGGCGATACTTACCGAAAGATTATCCGAAATGGCAGAGTGTTTATTATCATTTTCGGAAGTGGAAAAAAAGCGGGAAATGGAAAGTGGTTTATGGGATTTTGTATGCTGAATATCGAGAAAAAGAAGGTCGCCACAAACACGCCACCGCCGGAGCGATAGATTCGCAAAGCGTCAAAACGACATCTGTGCCGTCTTCCCGAGGATTTGACGCGGGCAAGAAAATCACTGGCAGAAAACGGCACATTTTGGTTGATACTTTAGGCTTGCTAATTGCGGTAGCAGTCACTGTGGCGAGCATTCAAGACCGCGACGGAGCAAAACTATTGCTCAAAGCAATAAAAGGGAGTGGCAAGAAACTGAGAAAAATATGGGTTGACGGAGGCTATCGGGGAGAGTTGGTAAATTGGGTTAAGTCCAAGTGTCGGATAGTGTTAGAAGTAGTGTTGCGCTCAGAAGAGGCGAAAGGATTTGTGCTTTTACCAAGACGTTGGGTGGTGGAAAGAACCTTTGCTTGGCTCAATAACAACCGGCGATTGTCAAAAGACTACGAGCGATTTTGCGACACTAGCGAAACATTTATTTACATCGGAATGACACGCTTGATTTTATTGAGATTGGTCAATTCTTGATTTTCCAAACAGCTTCTAAGAATTTTAACGTCTTAACAAATTTCTCAAGTTTGGAAAGGAATTGCTTGTTACTTTCGACGGAATCAAGCAATTCCTTTTCTCTTTGACGATGCTTGAAGTAACGAATTACTTCAAAAGCAAAAAAGAGAAACCTTTGAACTTCCAATAACAGTAGTAACTCTGTCATTGTTTTGTCCTCCTTATGTCAATTTGTCAGTCCAAAACTAACTGACAATGGTTATTATACGCAATTAAATTTAAGATAGCTTTTACAAAATGAAATCTTCGCTCTTAAATTCACTTTTTGACGATGAAGAACGCCGCCCTTTGACCGTTTCGGAACTTAACGAGCAGGTTAAATCGGCTTTAGAGCGCGGTTTTTCGTCTGTTTGGGTTGAGGCGGAGATTGTTAATTTTGTCGCGGCGCATTCGGGGCATTGGTATTTCACGTTGCACGACGGCGATTCGCAACTCAAGGCAGCTTGTTATATTCGCAATAATCAGCGGATTCGGTTTCAGCCGTTTGATGGTTTGCAGGTTCGTGTGCGCGGAAAACTTTCGGTTTATCAACCGAAAGGTGAATATCAGATTTTGGTCGAATCTCTGCAACCGGTCGGCGAAGGCGCACTCAAAGTCGCGTTTGAGCAAATTAAATTAAAACTTGGCAAAGAAAGGCTTTTTGATGAAGAATTAAAACGACCTTTGCCGCTGTTGCCAAAGCGCGTCGGTGTCGTTACGTCGCCAAACGGCGCTGCGTTTCACGATATTTTGAATGTTTTATCGCGTCGAACGCGCACCGTCAATATCACTTTGATTCCGACGAGAGTTCAAGGCGAAATGGCGGGCGAAGAAATCGAAGCGGCGATAAAACTTGCGAATAGTTTTAATAAAAATTCAGATGAAAAAATTGATGTTTTAATTGTCGGGCGCGGCGGCGGTTCGTCGGAAGATTTATGGGCGTTTAATGAAGAACGAGTGGCGCGGGCGATTCGCGCATCGGAAATTCCCGTAATTTCCGCCGTCGGACACGAAATTGATTTTACGATTGCCGATTTTGTGGCAGACCGACGCGCACCAACACCGAGCGCGGCGGCGGAAATTGTCGCCGAAAGCGAAGACGGCATCGCTCATTTTTTGGCGCAGAAAACTCAGGATTTGTTTCAATTAGTCGGTTACAAAGTTTTGCAATCGCGTTCCTGTTGGCAAGAATTCGCGCTTTCGCCCGTTTTTACCGAATTTCCCAACCGCGTCAAAGATTGGCGATATGAGATTGAAGATTTTAACGCCCAATTCCGCGAGGCTTTGGCGGTTAAAATCAAAAATGAACGACAGATTTTAGAAGGTTTGGCAAATCGGCTTTCGCCTTTGAAACTCGCTTCAAAATTGAATGAGAAGAAAACTCGTCTTGCACTTTTGCAACAGAAGCAAATTTCGGCGATAACAGATGTGATTGATGCAAGCGATGAAAAATTGAAAATTTCGATGGCTTCGTTGGATGCGCTGTCGCCTTTGTCGGTCTTAAATCGCGGATATTCGATTGCGGAAAATGAGTCGGGCGAGATTTTGCGCGACACTCAAAAAGTAAAGGCAA
>JANOXW010000534.1:0-3814 GCA_031418635.1 Acidobacteriota bacterium | reverse complement strand
ACGCCGACACCAACACCGACTCCGACTCCGGTTACTTGCACTCCAAGCACAACCGTAACGGAAGGCGATTTGTTCCCGGGCGGTATTGTTTCGTTTGGCGTATCGAGTGGCTCAGGCACGGTAACGGTAGATCACGTCAATGCCGGAACAGGTTTGCAATCGCTAACTGTCGTTGGAACGCCGGTTAATGC
Source organism: Acidobacteriota bacterium (assembly GCA_031418635.1). Lineage (GTDB taxonomy): Bacteria > Acidobacteriota > Blastocatellia > Pyrinomonadales > Pyrinomonadaceae. Next base: position 3,623 of record JANOXW010000534.1, on the reverse strand, counting down.
AGTGGTTAATATTCCGTCATTTACCGTCGGCACATTTAATCCGGTAGTGGTGAATTTCACAACGCCGAATCCGAATCTGGCAGTTGATTTCACGCTCAGAGCGGCAAGCACATTTCACGCGGCAAACATTCGCGTTCGATGCGCCGTGCCGCCACATCCACCAGCGGAAAATCTGGCAAATTTAGAACTGAAATATGAAAATATTGAAGAGATGTTTCCATTTCTGAAAACTTTTATCGAAGAGGAAAAGTCGGCACTGCGATAACACTTCTTTTCATACATCAAAAAAAGACTCTGCTTTTTGTAAAGCAGAGTCTTTTTTTTGGCTGAAATTAAAAGTTTAGAACTTAAATCTCAAACCTAACTGCACTTGTCGCGGATCGCCGAAACCGGCTGTAACCGTGCCGTCAAAGTTAAAGGTCAACGGGCGCGGCAAACTACGCTGATTGCGATTGTTGAAGATATTAAAGGCTTCAAAAATCCCTTCGAGCGATAATTTTTCCGAAAACTTGAACGCTTTCGAGGCACGAATATCAAACGTAAAAAATTCGTTTTCCAACCGCAAGGTATTGCGCTGAATCGTTGAACCAGGTCCGCCACCGCCGATTGGACGAAGTGAACGAGGTTGTGCTGAACGATACTGCACGATAGGCGAAAAACTTATTTGATATGGCAACGCAAAAGTGGCAAAAGCGTTAAAGCGATGGCGTTGGTCGCGGTCTGAAGGACCGTATTCGAGTTGAAAATTACGCACGTCGGCATATCGAAAAGTGAATGGGTCGCGTTCATTGTCGTCATCCGATTCATCTTTCGACAACAGATAATTGACCTGAACCTGAAAACTATTCGAGAAACGCTTATTCAAACCGAAATTTAAGCCTTGATAAAAAGACCGCGCCGAACTTTCCGTTGAGCGAATTTCACCGACTCCCGAACCGTTGGCACGTTCAAAAATTGCCACACCGCCATAAAGACGCGGATCATTTCGATTGACAAATCTGGTCAAACGGGTTGTTTTTGCCGCATTGTAAGCAACACTAAAACTCAAATCTTTAACAATTTCGCGTTCGACGCTGACGCTGTATTGAAGCGTGCGCGGATTTTTGAAGTTGCGTTCAAAAACCGCGATGCCCGGATTAAACGGTGAAAATCCGGCAGTCGGAACAATGCCGGGGAAAACGGGACAGCCTCCGAGACCGGCACCACCACACAAGAAACTTGCAAAAAAGATGTTACCGGCAATTACGCCGTCCGTATTTCGCGGTCCGGCGACAACCAAACCCGGAACACGCGCAAAATAGACTCCCGCACCAAGCCGAATCGCCGTCTTGCCGTCTTTGCCGGGCGAGTAGGAAAGTCCGACACGCGGTTGCCAACCATCGGTGGCATCGGGAATCAAGCCGTCCGACGGGAAACGCGGATCGTTCAAAAATTGTCCGTAGCGCGTGTTTTGCGGCGCGTTAATTGGGTCAGGCTGAAATTGTCCTTCCCATCTAAGTCCGAGATTTAGCACTAAATTTTGTCTGACCTGCCAATTATCCTGCACATAAATGCCCGGCTCGAATTGAACAAATTCCTGCGTTCCGGCTTCTGCGACCGTGCGGTTGCCAATCGGCGCAAATTGCAGATAAAGCGAGAGTCCGGCGGCACTTGTGCCATTGACGTAATTTTGAAAACCCGCAATTGCGGCATCAATCGTTGGTGCGGCAAAAATATCGCGACCGCGGGCAAAACCGATAAAAGTTTGTGACGTTTTGGCGCGGTTGATGTCAACACCGAATTTGACCGTGTGATTGCCGCGAATGACCGTAAAATTATCGGTAAATTGGAAGCGTGTATCAACTTCGGGAACAGGCAAAAAGAACGGGCGACCGAAGCGATAGGAAATCGAACCGTCGAAAGTTCCGATGGTTGTATCGGGCAAATCAGGTCCGTCGTAAAAACGCGGACGACCTTCGCGGGCGTATTGAAAGCGAAATTCATTGAGCAGATTCGATGAAAAATTCGTTACGAGTTGCGTAATAAACGAATTGGAATTATCAGTTTCGCGCCCGTTGGCACTAATTCCCCACGTCGGCACGTTAAAAGTTCCGTTGACTTGATTAGCGCGGCTGTAATTATGGCGCACGGTCAAAAGATTGTTTTGATTAATCTGCACATCAACTTTGCCGAGCAAAACGTCGGCGACATTAGTGCGGTCAATCAAACCTTGTTCTTCGGAATTAAATCGTGTCCTGAAAATATTCACTAAGCGCGAATCAATGCTGTTCGGCGTAGTACTTTGTCCGTCGTTGCGTTCGTAGGCTAGAAAGAAAAACGCTTTGTCTTTTTTAATCGGTCCGCCGACGTTGCCGCCGAATTGGTAATTGCGGAAATCTTCGACGGGAAGTCCCGCATCAACTGCGTCCGGGTTTTGGCTTGCCAAACCTTGATTACGGAAAAAGACAAATGCCGCGCCGGAAACCGAGTTTGTTCCCGATTTGGTTACGGCGTTGATAAATCCGCCGCTGGAACGTCCGAATTCTGCCGACGCGCCGACGGGAACTACTTGAAACTCTTTGATTGATTCCAGACTAATCGTAAAAGCCGGACGTTGACCGCCGCGTTGTTCGCCGAAAAACGGATTGTTAGCATCCGCTCCGTCAATCGAAAAATTGTTCTGAATTCCCTTCTGTCCGTTGATGGAGATTTCGTCGCCATCAGGACCTTGGACAATCGAAACGCCCGGTGTTAAAAGCACGAAGCGCGAAAAATCGCGGCGGCTAATCGGCAGATTTTCCACGGATTTTTCGTTTATTCGGGTTGAAAGTTCGGTGCGTCCCGTTTCGACGACTTCGCCTTCGGCGGAAACGTCAACGGTTGTAACGCCGCCGCCAATTTTCATTTCGACGCGCAACGTCTGCGTCTGTCCGACATTGACTTGAATATTTTCCAAAATCGAATTGGAAAATCCTTGCGCCGTCGTAGTTGCGCGATATTTGCCAAGTGGCAACAATGGCGCACTAAAAAAACCGTCCGAATTGGTCGTAACGGTTCTGCTAAATCCTGTTTCCGTATTTTCAATGTTGACCGCCGCGCCCGGAATAACCGCGCCATTCGGGTCAATGACTGTGCCTTGAATCAAACCGGTTGTTGCTTGGGATTGGGCAAAAACGGTAAAACTAAAGACAAATACAAAGGCGATACTAAAAAAAGCTCGTAAATTTCGGCTCATATTTTTTCCTCTTTTTGAATAAAATTTTAGAATATCTCTTAACCAAATCAGCGTAAAAAACGTCATTCCCGAAATGCGTGCAAATCTGGCATCTTCGTCTTTCAATCGCTATTAAATTTAAGTTAAGAAAAAGTGAACAAACCGATTATAAATACAGTTTTCACCGAAAAACAAATAGAGTTGTGTTAAATCTTTTTCCGCAACAAACGCGTTTCATAATGCCGACGACAAATGCGAATTATTCTTCATCTTTTGAGTTGATTAGTACCTTGGATTCAAGAAGTAAGTGCAACTTTGCATAACTCCTTTTGTTCTTTGAAATAAACTTCATTCGGTGTTTGATAACCGAGTGTTTTTCGCGGGCGATTGTTCAATTTATCTTCTGCCAATTTGATGTCCTGCTCTGTCA
>JANOXW010000533.1:0-1818 GCA_031418635.1 Acidobacteriota bacterium | reverse complement strand
CGAGTTTGGCAAATTGGACGGCAACCGTTCCTAAAAGCGCGAAACGCACCATACTGTCGCGGATTTCCGCATCTTTTTGTGATTTCAAAATCGCATACGCTTCTTCCAAAGTTTCGAGTGCTTCGTCCGCGTCGCCTTTATCAAAAAACTCTTGCGAAAATCCGACCAAACACGATGCAACCTGCGTATTATCGCCGACTAAATCAAGCGTTCTGTCAGCTAAATCAACACTTCCCGCCCGCAAAAAACCAAGTGCAATGCCCGCAAATAAAGCGTCGCGGTGAATGCCGTCAATTCCTTCGGCAATTGTTTTAGCTTTGTCAAATGTTTCGATTGCCCGATCATTTCTGCCGTTGCCGCGAAAATGTTCGGCGATATATTGCAAAATTCTGACTTTTTCTTCGGGAAAATCAATTTCATCCGCCGCAATTACGGCTTCGTACAAGGTTGCATTGGCTTTTTCTTTTTGATTATTTTTCTCGTAATATTCGGCGATAAACTGCAACGCATTGACTTTCGCGGCGGGATATTCGATGCGTGCCAGTGTTTCTTGTGCTTCAGTTTCACGCTTATTGACCGTCAAATGATAGGCGATAATGCCCAAAGCCTGCGAAGGATGATCAAGCGCGGCTGTAATTGAACAGGCTTTGTCAAACTCGCCGATAGACGCTTTTCTGATGGCGATGCGTTCCTTTGCTTCGGCTTGCAAACCGTAATCTTCGATGGATTCGATGAGTTGAAAAGCGTATTCGTCATCGTCAATCGCGGCGCATTTGTCCGCCACATTTGATAACAGACGATCGCGCACAAACGGATCGGCAACCGTATCAGCAAGCCCGGCGGCAAGGTCAACATCGCCTTTTTCAAGATAACGCGCAATGATTTCCTTCATAGCTTCGGCGTGTCCGTCGGCACTTTTGATGTTTTCGGCGAGAAACGCCGCGCACGATAAAAGATTTTCCTGTGCTTCTTCAATTGAAATTTGATGTTCTGACATATTTTTTATCAATTCAGAAAGAATTATTAACAGGAATGAAGGAGATAAAAGAGATAAAAACAAAAATCCCTGCCTATCCTCTTCATGCCTGTTAATTTTCTTTCGTTTTTTCTATATGGTTGATTTTTTAAACAAAGACTCGCCGGGCTGAATCGGGCATCCAATCGGCTAAAGTTTTCGATACGGCATCCGCGCCGGCTTCGCGTAATTGTTCCGCCGAAACCGTATTCGTAATGCCCAGCGTCATCAAACCGGCGCGTTTGCCGGCGATAATTCCCGGCGGTGAGTCTTCGATAACCAAGCATTCGCCGTGCGTTATCGGATTGTGTCCGCGCCGTGTTCTGACGGCATCAACACGGTTAAAACCCGTCAAATAACATTCAGGATTCGGTTTGCAAACCGACACATCTTCCGCGCTGACGATTGCCGCAAAAAAGGAGCGCAACTCGGTTTTCTCCAAAATATATTCAATCTCGTCGCGTCGCGCCATACTCACGATGCCAAGCGCAAACTCGCGTTCCATCTTTTTGATAAAGTTTTCCACGCCGTCAAAAAGCGGGATTTCCTTATCAACAATCTCGCGCCACTTCGCCGATTTTGCATCGGTAATTTCAACAATCTTATCCGCTGCAAACTTTTTATCAGCACGTTGAAACGCGGCTTCAACGAAAGTTTTATCGTCCATCCCAAGCGATGAAAAATAATCATCTTCGGTCAAATCAATTCCTTCGCCCTTCAAAACCTCTTGATAAGCCTGCATCTGCAAACGCTCATCATCAATAATAATCCCGTTAAAGTCCATCAAAATTGCTTTTACCATA
>JANOXW010000532.1:0-3351 GCA_031418635.1 Acidobacteriota bacterium | reverse complement strand
TATTTGAAAAATTTAAACAGACTCTTAACGCAAGCACCAAATAAACCAACAAAACCGTCTGGCAAAAAGTGTTAAGTGAGTTAGTAACTCGAAAGCCTAACTATAAACAGCTAGGCTTTTCTTTTCTCCAATTTTGCCTTTTGCCTCAACACTGTTTAAGATTGCCTCAAAAGTCTTTGAAAAACTCTACTTTTAAGGCAAAGCCGAGTTTATTGATTTTATTGAGTAAAAATCTTTCTCAACGAACTCTATAAACTCAACAAACTCAACGAACTCTGATAGATGTTACAGTCGCGGGACGGCGTTTTCTCTGATTTGTTTGAGCAACATCTTCTTCCTCGTCAGGAAATTTATTTCCGCTGACGACAACCAACGAAATCAGCGTAATAAACAGCATCGCTACCGCCGTTATGTGTAAGACAAAATCAAATAAACTATGAACTAAAATAGCGAAACAACCTGCTAATGCGCCAACAACAACGCCGCGCCGAAATGAGTTTGAAGTTTGAATATTTTGCCAACCCGTGCGAAAAAGTTGATAGATAAAAAATCCGCCGATGACCAAACCGACAATGCCCGCGTCAGCCAAAACCTGCAAATAATCGTTATGCGCCTGTTCCACGCGCCCGCTTCCGTTGAGCGCATCGTAAGGCGTATATGCCACGCCAAACGCACCAAAGCCTGCACCAAACGGCAAATTATTTTTGATAATACTCAGCGTTACATCCCAAATATGCAGACGATTGGCGGAAAAATCATCTGAGTTCGCCGTTTCCGCAAACCTTGTCAACGAAGTTTCGCCACCAATTAAAATTGCGCCGAGAATAATGGTCGCTACTAATAAAACCGCCAAACCGATTTTTAGCCCGAATTGTCCTGAACTTTTGGTTTTAGTCGTTAAAATTACGAGAAAGAAAATCTCCGCCAAAAGCGAAATTAACCCGCCACGCGAACCACTCAAAAGTAGCGCAATTCCCATCAACCCGATTGCTGTTATGTAAAGCAAGCGTTTGTCTTTTTGCACCGCACCGACAAACATCAAACCCAACGGAACGGCAATCGTCATTTCCATATAAGCGGCAAAATCGTGCCGATTAACAAATGAACCAAACGGAACGGCATACGGCACTTCATAAATTCCGTAAATTTTGTGCGGACTTAAAAAAATCTGCAAAATAGCAAAAAAAGCAAAAACGAAGCCGAAAACCGTTATCAGCGAAACCATTTTTTGCAGACGTTTTGCACTGTCAATAAAGCTCAGAAACGCGGCAAGAAAAATAAAAATCGCCAAAAAATGAAGCGCGGCAACTTGCGTCCAAAACGGATCAAGCGAAATCGTGCGCGATATGCCGACAACGCCCGCCGTTTCCGCCAAACTGCCAAACGGAATAACTTGAAAAATGCCGTAAAGAAACGCCGCCAAAAGCGGAATCTGCAAAAAACTTTTACTAAAGCGCAACACGCCGCTTGAAAATGCGTCAATCGCCCACAAAACCACAACAATTACGGCAACCAAATAAAAAAGCGCAATCGTCGGCTGATGAACCGTCCCATAAGCCAACGTCGTCAAAACAAGCGTCGCACACAGCAGAAAAAACAGTGTTTTGCTTGCCCAAGTTGTTTCGATTTCTCTTACCATTACTTTCATCGTAAATGGTAAATGGTAAATCGTAGATTTGTATTAACCATTTACGATTTACGATTTACGATTTTAGTCTTTCCAACTTAAAATCGTCATACCAAAATGCACCGACAATCGGACAATTATCACCGCAAAAGGCGCGAGTTGTGCGAAGGACGACGGCTTCGGCATTTTCGGGCGCGGCAAATTCGATTTTTATTTGCTGCCAATCGTTTGTGCCGACGGGAAAAGCCGCGCTAGTCGCAATGTTTTTACTATCAGCGGCATTATAAATTTCCAAATTCGGTGTGCCGCCGCTTTTTAGATTTTCCGTGCGAATCCAAAAACTCAAACGATAGTTTGCCTTCGGCTCAACCGTTACAGTTTGATAAATGCCGTAAAGCGCGGCATCAGCGTAACCGTTGAACGAAACGCGCAAACTGCGGTTTCCTTCGTGTTTGAAATTCGCGTCGAGTTTGACTTCCATTTTAGCAATCGGCGAAATTCGCCAACCGAAATATGTATCTTGCGCTTCACCGATAGGCTTTTCAAAACCCGCATTTTGAATCGTTTCCGCCTTTGCTTCGGGTTCGATTCCGATTTGCCGCACAAACTCGATTGCCTCGCGGTAAAACCGTTTGTCGTAAAGCACTCGCGCAATTAGATTCGCGCCCGTCGCATTGGCTTTTTTGTCTTCTTCGGAAAGCGTGTTCCAAATTCGCAAAGAATCTTTCGGGCGTTCTTTGATAGCATAAAACTTGGCTAAATCGGCTCTGCCAACGGCTGAATCGCCCGCGATTTGTTCGAGTTTGGCAGTGTCTTTTTCAAAAAAAGTCCAAGTGATTGAAAAAACCTGCTCACGATAAAGCGAATAATTTTCGGCAGCTTTTTTGAGTTCGGCAAAGGCTTCATCAGTCCGGTTTTGGCGCAAATAAAAATTACCGAATTGCCAATGCGGAAAGGTATAATCGGGAGCGAGTTCGACGGCTTTTTGGAAGGCTTTTTCCGCCGCTTCGGGCATTTCCGCCTGTTCCCGTGCGCGTCCGAGTTCAATCCACCACCGAAAATCATTGGGCGAAAGTTGGACAACCTTTTCCAAACCTTGCACCGAATCGCTATTTGCCGTTTTCGTATTGGCAAACAACCAATTTGCCAACGGATCATCAGGCGCAAAACTAATCGCAAGTTGTGCGACTTCGGTGGCATTTTGGTCAGTCGCTAATGTCAATTCCGCCAACATATTCCCAAGTTGCCAACGAATCGCCAACCAACCAAACACCAACGCCAAAATAATTACCGCGATGATGCCAATGCGGACAGATGTTTTGCGCGCATCCAGTATTTTTATTTGTTCTTTGTCCTTTGTCATTAGTCCTTTGTCGTTGGTCATTTAGCATTTATCCTTGTTTGAGCAAAGCAAAAAACAAAGGACAAATGACTATTGACCAATGACAAATTCAGCAACTTTTTGAACTACAAATTCTTGTTGTTCTGCCGCCAATTCTGGAAAAATCGGTAACGCTAAAGTTTCACGCGAAGCCTTTTCGCTTTCTGGAAAATCGTTTTCTTGATAACCAAGATACGCAAAACATACTTGTAAATGCAATGATACAGGATAATAAATGTCTGTTCCAATTTCATTCGCGGTCAAAAATGCGCGAAGTTCATCGCGTTTCTGCGGCACACGAATAACGTATTGATTATAAATATGGCGCACATTTTCGCGTTCA
>JANOXW010000531.1:0-1901 GCA_031418635.1 Acidobacteriota bacterium | reverse complement strand
TTTCAAAAAGTTTAGTGGAAAAATTAAGTTTAGCCACAAGACCGTTTGCGCCGACTGCCCAAATCGCGTTTTTGCCTTTTGCTTGAACCGCATTGTAGTTTTCTTGATCGAGATGTTTCCAAGATTTTCCGATGTCGTTTGAAATATCCGAACCGCTTGAACCGACCGCGATAATTGTTTTTTTATCAACAAACGCCACGCCTGAACGATAGCCGTTTAAGCCTTTTGCCAAACTCCAACTCGCGCCGCTGTCGTTTGTAAAAGCTAAATTGTTGGCAATTTCATTCGGCTTTTCGTAATTTCCGCCGACTATTACGCCGCGCTTTTTATCAAGCATCGCAATCGAAAAAATTCCGCTTCCGGCTGTTCCCGAAACTATTGGCGAATTGGCAACAAACCACGTCAAACCGCGATTATTAGAACGAAAAACCCGTGCGTCGTTTCCGCCCGAAACGAGAAAAACGTCTGATTTTCCGTTAGCGATTATGCAAGTTCCGCTTGCCGCAAACGCTGCTTCGCCCGTTTTGGCATTTGCCATTTTGTCCGTGTTCAAAGGCTTCCAAGTTTCGCCACCGTCTTTGGTGGCAATCAAAATATATTTGCCGTCAACCGGATCGCTCATCGCAATTCCGTTGTCTTTGTCCCAAAAGGCAAGCGCGTCGAAAAATGCTTTTGGATTAGTGTTTTTGAATTGTAGTTTCCAATTCGCGCCGCCGTCAGATGTTTTATAAATCCGCGAACTTTCACCATCGCCGATACTCAAAACGTAAGCCGTATTTGCGTCAAACGCTTCAATATCGCGGAAATCGAGTTTTTCCGCGCCTCCAACTTTGCCGACTGTCCAACTTTTGCCGCCGTCAATCGTCCGCAAATAAGTTCCGCCCGTTCCGCTTGCCCAAATCACATTTTCATTGACAACCGACAAACCACGCAAACTTGCCTTGGTGTCAATCGTTTGTTGTTGCCATTGTGAATTTGCCGTCGTAACCAAAAGAATAAAAGCTAGAATTAAAAAACTTGCCGATTGGTAAAATTTTCCGTTGATTTTCATAAGAATGATTAATCTTCAAGCAATCTGTCGGGCAAAATCTCCGGTGTAAATCCATCGAGATTCAAACGAGTCATTCCACCGGCATCGGAAAATGCTTCCATTCCAGCGCGTTTTTGATTTCTGATGTAAAAGAAACTTATTCCGACTATCAGCCCGATTAAAAACGAACCGCTGATTCCGCCGGTAATCACTACAACCGTAGTCAGAAAAATATCCGAGGTTGTTAGGATAAAAGCACGTTCTGCGTTTCTCAGCGTGAACGGATTTTCGCCCAACCATTGAATATTTTTTTCGTATTTAACTTGGTCAAGCAGAGCGTTTGCCGATGCTTCATCCGTGCCGTCGAAAACGAAGGCGTTGTAATTTCCGATACGGCGATAAAAAATCGGCGGATTTTGCGCGGTTGCTAACAGTTGATTAATTTTGTTATCGGCATCAACCGAAGCCTGCGGCGTGGTATATTCAACGATGAGCAGTTTGCCTTGACTATAAGGTGCGGTAACGGCTTCCGTGCCGCTGGCAAAATCTATCAAATCAAAAACCGGGCGTTCTCCGAGAGCTTTACGCAAATCGTTTTGATTTAAGATGTAATTTGCACTATTTCGTGCGTTTTCCCAATCCGGCAGATGTTTGACGAGAACGGGAATATTATCGTCTGAAAGTTCCTGACTTTTTATGGGCGACGCGGATTTTTCTTGGGCAAAAATGCCGCAGGTTAGTAAAAAAATAGTCCAAATCGAGATTAAAAATCTTATAAACCAAGCCTTTTTCATTTCTCTAAGTCACTCCGCTTGGGAATTTTTCCGCATAATTTTGGAATAATGATAATAGCATTATTTGAAAACTATCG
>JANOXW010000530.1:0-6084 GCA_031418635.1 Acidobacteriota bacterium | reverse complement strand
ATTCCTCAATGTCGCGCAAAATTACGCAGGTTCTCAAATCCGCCGGCAATTTATCAATTCCTTCCTGCACCTGCGCGCATAGCTCCCGCCGTTCAATATCTTTCTGCGCCGAATTTCCAATCGCGCGCAAATGAAACGTATGATTTTCAACATCATCGGCATAAGTGTTTTGCGGATTGCGCTGCCGATGCCGATAGTCGTCAATTATCAAATTTCGCGCCAGCCGCATCAGCCAATTTGCCAAATCGCCTTGTTTAGCATCATATTGGTCAAGCGTTTTATAGATGCGGATAAAAACTTCCTGCGTTAAATCTTCCGCCGCTTCGACGCTTGACGTAAAGCGATAGGCGAGATTAAAAATCCGCCGCGAAAAAAGCGATACAATATCTTCCCAAGCCGTTCCGTCACCGGCACGGCACCGTCGCACAAGGTCTGCGCTGTTATTTGTCGCTACTGCTTTTAATGCTTCCAACGTTGTTTCTCCAAAAAGCAACTGCCTCCGGTCAAAGCCACAAAACTCAAAAATCCCGCCTTGTCAACATTTTTTACGAATGCTGAAAAAGAAAAGTTCCAATAAAGATTTTAGTTAAATTCAACCAACAAAAAAAGCGGACGTAAATAGTGCGCCCGCTTTTTATTAGTGAAATCAAATTCTTAAACGGGAAATCAAAAGTTTGTGATATTTTGATTACCGTTTAGAGTTCACACTTTAGCGTATAACCTTCAAGCGAAGTGCGGTGGTTGACAAACTGAAGTTTGGACTCTGAACTTTTTGTTTATTTATTGGCATTTGCCGTATTAGTATTGGTTGTTACGGTTTTGGTTACTGAACCGTCGCCCGAAACCACTTTGTATTCGATGCGGCGATTGGCAAACTGACCTTCTTTTGTCGTGTTCTCGCCTTTCGGCACAGTATCGCCGTAGCCTTTGGCAGTCAGCATTTTATCGCTCACGCCAAGTTTTATCAGGTCTGCTCTGACCGAATCAGCCCGTGCTTGCGACAGTTTCAGATTGGCATCTTTGTTGCCTGTATTATCTGTATGTCCGCCGATTTCGATTGCCGTCGTCGCTGGTTGCGATTTCAAAACTTCCGCCGCTTTTTGCATAATTGGCTCAAATTCTGGTTTGATATTCGATTTACCCGAATCGAATTGGATAATCGAAACATTCAGCGCGTCAACGACTTGTTGCACGGTTTTGGCTTCGCCCAATTTTTTCAACGCTTCCTCGTTTGCCTGTTTGGTCGCGCCCTGTTCGCCAGCCAGCGAAACGGGCAGTTTCCAACCGCTAAAGAGCGATGTTATTTGATCAATCGCGGCTTGTGGCAATCCGCTGGCAACCGTAATCGCGTTTCCGACAAAACTCAATTCACCCGTTTTCCAATCTTTCAAATTCGGCAGCAGTTTGCTGAAATTGTCCCACCAACCTGCACCAAAAGACTTCGCGCCGGCTTCAACTTTCAACGCATCCAAATTGATATTTCCCACACCATATTGAGCCGTCAGCGCGTCCATAATTTGTTTCTTGGTCGCTTCATCAGCCACAACTCCCGAAATGACATACTTGCCGTTTTCGGCTTTGATGCTAAAACTCGAATCAACCGCTTTTGCCGTTACATTGGCGTTAATATTGGTTTTGTTGACGTTAGCATTGGTATTCGCATTTGTTACGGTTGGCGTGGTTGATTTACCGCAAAACCAAAAACCGAGAGCAACCAATAAACCAAGCAGTAAAAGCGGAATCAACCATTTTAAAATCGAGTTGCCGTCGCCGTCGCCATCAACCATATCGCCGACGCTATTCATTGCGCCACTAAATTTATCACCGACGGCTTTTGCACCTGCGCCAACCGTGTCCATTCCTTCGCCGACAATTTTCTTGCCCGCGTCAACCGTTCCACTCGCGGCTGTTCCGATACGGTCAACTGTATCGCTTGCCATTGCGCCCGCCGTTCCGAATGCACCCGCCGCTAAACCGCCGAGTCCGCTTAAATATCCACCGATTTTCGTCAGCAAATCGCTTTCACTCGGCACAACGCCGTCGGGCGTTAGATTGTCAACGATATGCGGAGTCATAAACGCCGTTGCCGAAGTCGTCGTGGCATAATCAAGTTCCGCGTTTTCGGAAATATCTTTGAGCGTTTCTTCGCCAAAAACCGATTCAACTTGCTCATTTGAAATCGGCGTATTTGCGCCCGAATTTACCCAAGATGAGGCGACATCGCCCAATCCCGCTTCTTTAAATCGTTCTAAGAAACCACTAAAACCGCCGTCGTCTTTATTGGTCATCAGAACTACCAAGGTGGAAAGCAAACCGCCCGCTTTATCACCCAAATTAAATTTTTCCTGTGCTTCTTTGATAATTGAATCAAACATAGAAATCTCCTCTTATTCTATTTAAAAATCGCCTAAATCAGGCAGGTTACGAATTTAATTGAACAATTCAAATAAATCTTGAACTGCTGTAAAGTTTGGGGCAAAAAATTGGGGGTTAGTTTTTATCTAATGCTGTCCCGCCATTGTTTCCCAAAAGCAACCAATTCGTCAAGTTTCAATTGCAATTCTCGGCGTTTATTTTCGATTTCTTTATCATCAGCATCTTTTTCAACATAAATTGGTTGGGCAATAAAGAGTTTGGCGCGGGTAAAAGGTTTCGGAATTTGCATTTTGTCCCAACTATTTATTGTCCAAAAACTTTTTGGTTCAAACACAAACGGCATAATCGGATTGCCTGTCTTCTTTGCCAAAAAACACGCGCCCGATTTTGCTACATAACGTGGTCCCTTCGGACCGTCAAGCGTAAAACCCATCGGCAATCCCTTTCGCATCAAGCGAATCATCGTCGTCAAAGCCCTGATGCCGCCGCGGGTTGATGAACCTTTGATAGTGCCGTAACCGAAACGCTGAATAACCCGCGCCGTGTATTCGGAATCGAAACTTTGCGACGACATCACCATTATTCCGCGCTTTCTGAAAAAATATGTGCCTAAAAAAATGCGGTCGTGCCAAAAAGTGTAAATCGGAGTTTTTCCGTCGCTTTCGATTTTTTCAAAGTTTTCCCAACCTTCAATCTCAAACTGCACCGTTTTTCCAATCAAGCTAATCAGCGTGTAAAATACTAAATCAGCGAGGCGAATCAAAAGTCTTTCGCGCCGCGAATACTTCGACAAATCCGCAAATTGATAAAATTCTTGGGTATTTTTTGACAAATGCTCGGTCATTGATAGAAAATTTCCAACGATTTAGGTTATGATGTGCAACAAAGAGAAAATTTTTATCGTTTAGTTTGATAGAAATTGTTCTTTTATTGTCAGTTGGAATAGGTGAAAATGCAAAGACGAATTTTGATAGTTGATGACCACGATGATTTAAAAACGGCTTTAACGGAAGTTTTTGCCACGCTCGGCTTTTTTGTGAAAGCTACTGAAAGCCGTGATGAAGCCGTCGAACTCGACCAAGCAAATGCTTTTGATTTAGTCATTACCGACCTTGACGGCGATAAAGCCTTTCCACCGAAAAATGCTCCCGAAGATGAAGACTCTTGTTTGCCAACCAACGAAACAAACGGTTTTGACCGCAGTTTTGTCAAAGCCTTTAAGATTTGCGCGACCAATTTCCGCCGCGAAAATTTCGATGAAGACGAACTGAAAAATTTCTTTGAAACGATTTTGAACTACAAGGCGCAGTTTGTTGACAAAACGAACTCAGTCAAACATATTCGGGAAAAAATCGAATTTGAATTTCCAAGCGCGATTTCCTTGATGCACTCGATTTTAGATTATTTGATGAAGCGCGTCGAAAAAGTCGGCATTATTGAGGCGGAAAACTCTAATTTGTTCGTTGCTTTAGACGAAGCATTTGTCAACGCCATCAAACACGGCAATAAATTTGATGCCAACAAAATCGTCCGCATTTCAGCCGAAGTTTCGCCAACCGAAGCGCGTTTTACCATCGAAGACGAAGGCGAAGGTTTTGATATTAACGCAATTCCTGACCCGCGCAATCCCGAAAACCTCTTCAAAACATCGGGACGTGGCGTTTTGATTATCCACAACATAATGGACGAAGTTCGCTACAATGAACGCGGCAATCGGCTGACGATGGTGAAGAAAAAAAATGACAATGAGCCGTTAATCTCAAGTTAAATGAAACCTGTGTGTAATTCAAATTAAGCGAAGAATCTTCGGAATAACTAAACAACTATGCACTGGAAGTGCATAGGTTTGTCGTGGACTGAAAGTCCTTGTTCATTCTAAAATTATTGGGTCGTTATCTTTGTTTGATGGCTGTCGGTGATGCTCCAAGTATTCTTGCACTTGTTCATCCGTGATGTTCCCGGTTGACCACGCGCCATACCCGATTGCCCAAAAATGATTGCCCCAATATCGCTTTTTTAATTCGGGATATTCATCTTGTAACTTGCGAGATGTTCTTCCCTTTAGACCTTTGACTAGATCGCTGATTGACTTCCGCGGCGGATATTCAAGGTGCATCTGAACGTGGTCTTTCGAGACGACACCAGACAGAATTTTAATGTCTTCGGAATCACAAATCTGAATGAGCAGTTCCCGACATCGCTTTTGTATGCGCGCCTTTTAAGACGTGATACCGATATTTGGTTGTCCAAACTATATGCACACTGAGCCGACTAACTGTATGGCTGCCGCGTCTTTGTTCATTCATACTTTCACTTCTATCATTTCTAGAAGTGTGTAGCAACTAAAGTCTTGCACTGAAAGTGCATAGCTTCAACTAGCGTTCTGTGACCAGTGAAAAAGTTTAAAAGGCTAAAAGTGGAAAAGCTAGGTTGGCAAAATTCCAATTGCCTTTCTCACTCTTAAACTTTTTCACTTTTTCACTTTTCCACTTTGAAGAATCTTCGCCAATTTCTTCAAGCATCTTGCCCGCATTGGACTGATGCTCGTTTCGCCAACACCGACCGCAACGGCAACTTCCGCGTAGCTTGCCGCTTCGTCTTGCAAATAAATCATTGAAAGAATTTGCTGACAGCGCGTTTCGAGTTCTTTCAAGGCGGTTCTGATTAAATGTTGCTCTTCGAGTTCGATTAAATAATCATCGGTAAGCGGCGAAGTGTCAGGCAAATTTGCCATTTCTAACTCCATTTCCGCTTCCGATTCGGGAGAATAAAAACCTTTTTCACTACGAATCAAGCCCCAAGTTTTGAATTTCGCAGTTGTTACCAGCCACGAGCGAATTTTTTCAGGTTGTTTGATTTCATCCAATTTCTCGAAAAGCGTCAAAAAAACTTCCTGTAAAATGTCAGATGCTTGTTCTTCGCTCAGTCCCGCACGACGCGGAATAGCGAAAATCAGCCGTTGATAGCGGTCAACCAAATCATTCCAAGCCATTTCGTCGCCGCGCTGACACGCTTTGAAAAGTTCGGCATCATTTCTTTCCAAACTTTTTGCCGCAAATGCCATTCGAGATTTTTCTAAAGCTGATTCACTCACAAGTTACAATTATTAAACGCTTTGTATAATTTCCTCAAGCAATTTGCGTTTTACGTTGGAAACAAAACAATTTTACAACATTTTCAATAACCGTGTTTTTAGTTTGAAAAAAGTTTTCTACATTGAAAAATTGAATTGTTAACGCAAACTACTTTCACGCATATCTTTTTTGCTATAATTTAACAAGTAATGAGCAATAAACCGATTAAGTCAGTTCATATCACGAACTATTATCACAAAAATTCCGGCGGCATCAGCACGGCGTATAACAATCTGCTCGAAGCGGCGAATCTTCATCAAAGATTTGTCCGGCTAATCGTTCCGGGCGAAACTGACGAAGTTGAAAACATTGGCGAATACGGAAAAATTTACTACGTCAAAGCCGAGCCTTTTCCATTTTTTGACAAACGCTATCGGGTTTTACTGCCGAACAAATATATCCCTGACGAATCGCCGGTTCGCAAAATTTTAACCGCCGAAATGCCGGATATGATCGAGATTTGCGATAAATATTCGATTAGTTTGTTGGCAGGAATGATTCGCAAGGGTTATCAGCGCGAACTGAATCGCCCAATGTTGGTTCATTCGAGTTGCGAAAGAATGGACGATAACAT
>JANOXW010000529.1:0-4303 GCA_031418635.1 Acidobacteriota bacterium | reverse complement strand
GATTTTCGGCGCGTTGTTCTGCCCGCGAAAGTATATCTAAATTGAGTAGAAGTCGCTTTTGCTTTTCGTCATACTGATTTTGTTTGGTTGATTCGAGCGATTTCACCCGCGTTTTCAAATCTTTGATGCCGCTATTGACTTCATCAATTTTATCTTCCATCGTCGGTGTCGGCTCTGGCAGATTTTGCGGCACGATGACTTGTGTTTCGCTCGGAATATCTTCGGCACGACTAATAATGATTGGCACTCCAAGCGGCGGCGGCGTTGGTTGCGGGACAACGGCTTGCGTCGTTTTTTTACGCTTTTTCGTCTGCGCGTCGGTGTCAAAAGTTAACCCAAAAAGACAAAGCAGCATTGCCAAAACTAAAACGAGTGATGATTTAATATTCCAAATTCCATATTTCATATTCATAACTTTTGCCTTTTTACTTTTTATTTTTCACCTGCAAATCATTTGACTTGGCATCTTTATCAGCTAACAAATCGCCCGTAAAAAACTCGATAGCGTTTTTGCCTAAACCGACAAACGGGATTGCATCCAACCCTGAATTGAGAACACCTTTGACCAAGCCTTTGCGTTTTATATCGTAACCGACCAGCCCGATTGCCATTGCCGAACCGAGATACGGGATTGATTTGGCGACTCGTTTGGCTATCGTCCAACCGCCTGCGTGAACCAGCTTTCGCTTTAAATTCGTGCTTTCTTTTGCCATATTTAAAATTTCTCTCACTTTCTATTTGATTATACTTGCCTTATTCGGATGACAAAAGCATACTTTTACTTTGCACGCTAATTTTTATCTAAAGTTTCACTTTTTGGCAAAAACTAATGTCGCTAATCATCAAAAATCTTTCTAAGTTATACGATAAAATTTCGATTATCAAAGACGTTTCGCTGGAAGTTGAACGAGGCGAGATTTTGGGAATATTCGGCGCAGTCGGCGAAGGAAAATCAACTTTGATAAGAACGATTGCTGGAATTGAATTATTAAACGGCGGCACGATTTTCTTTAATTCACTCGATTTGACCGCGAAATCCTGTGATGAACGCGGTTTTCATTTCCCTAATTTAACTAACGAATCGTTTTGGAAATCCATTTTCAAGACCGATAAAAACTCGCAATTAGCTGACGGCGAAGGACAGGTTTTAGCGTTGGAAGACGCATTAAATCGAGCCGAACACGTGCTTTTATTAGACAATCAATTTTGCTTTATGGACAGGCAAACCCGTGAAAAGCATTGTGAAAAGTTGCGTCAAAAAGTCAAAGAAAAAAATCTCGCCGTGATTTTTGCGACCAATAGCTTTACGGAAATTTTCGACATCTGCGACCGCGTAGCGATTCTTCATAAAGGCGAAATTGTCCAAACAGGAACGCCACGCGAGGTTTATGAAAAACCGAATTCGGCAATCGTAGCGCGGGTTACGGGCAGAAATAATCTGATTGAAGCGCGTCGCTTGACTTCTAACAAAGCCGAAATGCCCGAATTTCTGACGCTCAACGGCGAACATCGGCTTTTTACCGATAAAGTTGACAAAAATTTGCTTGGCACAATCAATCAAAACCTGACTCTTGCCATTCGCCCCGAACATATTTCCATCTCATTCGGTGCGTCTTTTCCCGAAGACAATCTGCTCAAGGCGCAAATTACCAACATCATTTTTAAAGGCGAAACGACGCTCATCAGACTCGATGCCAACGGCTTATCGCTCAATGCCTTAGTCCTGCGCCTCGTCGGATTAAGCGTCGGCGAAGAATGTATGGTCGGACTTCCGCTCGATAGAATTTTGGTGTTAAAAGACTAAAGAAGAATAGCCACAAAAAGGCACAAAAGACGCAAAAAAGATAAATAAACAAATCTTTTTTGTAAATTTTGTGCCTTTTTGTGGCTATTCTTCTTTGTTTTTTTATAACTGCTCAATCGGCGATAAAACAATCACTACACGCCGATTTTTAGCACGATTGGCGTTAGTCGAATTCGGCGCGACAGGCAAACTTCCACCGAATCCTTTGGCTTCAACACGGTCGGACGTTGCGCCTAACGACAAAATTTTATCGGCAATTGCCTGAGCGCGTTCCTGTGTCAAAGTTTGCAATTCTTCGGGCATGCCTTTATTGTCGGTGTGCGCTTCGACCATAATTTTATAATCAACGCTATTTGCTAAAACTTGACTCAACGAAGCAAGATTTGCCTCGCCGTTGGGCGCAAAACTGCTGACGCGAATTCCCGTCCAATAATTTTCGGGCAAGGTCAAAGCGATGCCACGCGCGGTTTGTGAAACTTCCCCAAATCTTTTCAAAGATTCCATCAAAATCGGCACATTTGCTTGAAAACGGGCAACTTTTTGGTCTTTTTCGCGCTGTTCTTGCAACGCCTGATTTTGTCCTTCGATGGTGGCTAGTTTGATTTTGACAGTTTCGGCTTCGGTCTGCGTTTTACCTAACTGTTCGCGCAACTGCCTGACTTGATTTGAATAATTTTGCGCGTCGCGTTCAGCTAATTCACGATTACGGATTTCGCGGGCGAGTTCGGCTTTTAATTGATTGATTTGATTTTGCGCGTCTAAGAACTTTTCCTCTGATTCGCGCAACTCGGCATCCGACTGACTTTTTTCGTTGCGTTTTTCGCGGGCTTCTTTGCGAACAGCCGCAGTCGTTTCAGCTTTGACCGCCGCGCCGATAGCCTTTCGCGCCGTAATGTCAACTTCTTCTTCGGCGCGTCCCGCTTGCCAAGCCTTATTCGCAGTGTCCATCAATGTTTCAGCTTCACGCAATTCTTCGACGGCATCACGCGACGCACCAGCAAATTTAGCAAGTGCAATCGCTTGTTGCGCTTGCAAAATCGTCTGCGGCGTTTTCGCATAATCGGTTTCAGCAATTTCAGGAGTTCGAGCGTCGTTGAAATAATCGCTCGAATTTCCAAAATACTGAATCGCCGTCGTCGTTGCCAAAGTTCGACCACTTTGCGCTGACGGATTAAGATTTTCCAGCATTACGGCAGTGCTTGGGCGACGCACGAGATAATGCGGTTCAGCCGTAATTATCAATGCAAAAGTTTGCAACGGCGTGGTTACGGAAATTTTTGAATTAAAAAAAACAAAGCCGCGTCGTTTGATTTCGCCGAGATTATCAACTTGACCATCGGGCGAAATCGCCCATAAAACATACGTCGCATAACCCGCGCCAAGTTCAAATGGACGCGGCATATTCGTAACCGAAATGTCTATTTCCGAACCGTTTTTACTCGTCCGTTTTACTTTTGCTTCGCCCTTCATTCGCGGAAATCGAGTCGTGCCGCGAAATTGCGTTTCCACGATTTCATTCAACGGATAAGTTACTGCCGTAGTTTTTCGCGCCACATCAACCTGTGCAAAAACTGTCGCCGTCAACAAAATTAAGATAAAGAATATTGGTATAAATTTTAGATTTTTCATTTTTTACTCCGAACAATTTGCTAAAAATAATGATGCAATCACTCTATCAAATGTTGCAAAAGTTGTGGAATTGTTTGAAAACCACAACTTTTACAACATTCGTATTCGGACTCGTTTCTCACGACTCGAATCTCTCGGTGAAATTCTTCTCACCTTCGGGCAACCATTTTTTTCCGTTGACAAAAAAACTCTGCTCGACGCTGATGGTTGATAAAACGATTTTTTTAGTTAAGTTTGTTCTCATAAAAGTTTGCTCCAAAAAAATTAAAGCTACCGAAACGTAAAATATCCAAGCAAAACCGGCACGCCGAGCGAAACGACAACAATCAAAATTGAACTTACCAGCGCGTAAATCCAAGCCGTTTTGCCCGTTTGCATTTTCAACAACGATAATAAAATCCGTTTGCAAATTATCAGCAATATTGGCGTAAGAAACGTGGCGAAGATTAAAATCGCAATCGCCGCCACACCGCCGACTGAAGATTCAAATACGCGATCAGTTGTGCCGTCGAGCGAAAACATCAGAAATATTCCCATCACGATGAAAAACACGAATAAGCCGACGGCAAAGCCGATGAAATTCGTCAACGCCGAAAAAATAAACGACCTTCCGAAACTCGCCCAACTTTTTTTGCTTAACCAAACCGCTTCGGCAAACATAAAGCCGACAACAAGCAGAAAAAAAGCCAAGATGACAAGCCATTCCAATAAATTTGCAGACATAATTAATTTTCCTTAAAATTCTAGACTCTTTTTTCTTAATAGCTCACGTTACGCAAAAAGCGAAAACGATTGAAAAGTGAGGCGTATTTATGGTTCGTGTTCGAGCCATAACACTTCGGATCAACATTGTCGAAAACTGCCTCGTCA
>JANOXW010000528.1:0-2115 GCA_031418635.1 Acidobacteriota bacterium | reverse complement strand
ATCAAGTTTCCTCAATTTTAATATTCTGGAACGGCTCAACCGAAAAAGTCACTGAAATCTGCAAATCAGATGATAGCGGATATTTCCAAGTCGTCGCAGACAATGATGAGATGGGGTTTTCGAGAGGCATCTACAAAGTTGATAAAAAATACATCATTGACCATTACAATTTTTATGGCGGAATTAAGCCGCCGCCGATAAACCACGAAGGAATCAATGATGCTTATGTTGAAAAAGCCTCAACAGTTTTGTATCTTTATCGCGGTAAATGGCTTGAACTACAAGGAGCAGATTAGAATAATTTTGTGAAACACAAGCTTTTAAGTTTTGCGCGTCAAATCGGACTTCTATTGTTGGTCGTGTGGACGGTTGTATCGTTGGTTACGCTGTTAATCGAACTCGTGCCGGGCGATCCGGCGACGGCGATTTTAGGCGAGTTGGCAACGCCCGAACAAATCGCTAATTTTAATCAAAAACACGGTCTCGATAAACCGGCGTTTTTCTTTTCCAAGACTGACGATGGTTTCAAATGGAACGGCGCGGATAACCGTTATCTCGATTATTGGAAAGGCGTTTTGACCGGCGATTTGGGAACTTCTTTTCGCACGGATCGTCCGGTTTTAGATATGATTTTGGAGCGTTATCCGGCGACTATAAAACTCGCTCTTGCCGCGTTGGTTATTGCTCTCAGCATTGCGATTCCGCTTGGAGTTTTGGCGGGGAAAAATAAAAATTCGCTGATTGATAATTTTTCTTCATTGGTCGCGCTGTTGGGCATCAGTTTGCCGACTTTTGTTATCGGACCTTTTTTGATGTATATTTTCGCCGTCAAACTCGGCTGGTTTTCGCCGACGGGAAGCGCAAATCCCGAAGACATTATTCTGCCAGCCGTAACTTTGGGCGCGGCACTTTCGGCGATTTTAACGCGGATGATTCGCTCCAGCGTGATTGAAGAACTCGGCGAAGATTATGTCAGAACCGCGAGAGCAAAAGGTTTGAGCGAAAGAAAGGTCGTCTATAAGCACGTTTTGAAAAACGGTCTAATTCCCGTCGTTACAATTCTCGGTCTACAACTCGGCGTGCTTTTGGCAGGCGCAATTATTACCGAAAAAATTTTCAGTTGGCAAGGTTTAGGACTTCTTTTGCTTGACGACGGCATCGGCAAACGCGATTATCGCCTCGTTCAAGGCTGTGTTTTGGTAATCGCCGTAACCTATATTTTAGCAAATTCGCTGACCGATCTGGTTTATCGTTGGCTTGATCCAAGAATAAGATTATCGTGAATCGTTTAACTTACATCGGACTCGCCATCGCCGCCGTTTTTATTTTGACGGCGATATTTGCGCCGTTTATTGCCACGCAGGACGTTACGGCGCAAGATTTATTTTTGCGCTACGCCGCGCCATCGGTTGAACATTGGTTTGGCACAGATGCGCTTGGGCGGGATGTTTTTTCGCGGGTTGTTTTCGGAGCGCGAATCTCGCTTGAAGTCGGCATTATTGTTGTTACGGTTTCAGCCGTAATCGGAATTTTTATTGGCGCGATTGCCGGATTTTACGGCGGTTGGGTTGATAAAATTTTGTCGGGTTATATTTTTAACGTCTTTCTCGCGTTTCCGGGTTTGCTGTTGGCGATTGCGTTGGTCGCATTTCTTGGCGCAGGACTTGGAAAATTGATTTTGGCATTGTGCGTTATCGGTTGGGTCGGTTATGCGCGGGTGATGCGCGGACAGGTTTTGAAAGTGCGCGAGTACGATTTTGTGCAAGCTGCCCGCGCCCTTGGTGCAAGCAATATGCGGATTCTGTTCACACATATTTTGCCGAATGCGATTCAGCCTTTGATTGTTCAGGCATCTTTAGGAATGGCAGGCGCGGTTTTGTCCGAAGCGTCGCTCTCGTTTTTGGGTTTGGGTATTCCGCCGCCCGCGCCGTCGTGGGGAACAATGATTGAAGAAGCCCGCGGCATTGACATTCTTTACAACGCACCGCACGTCTTATTTTTTCCGGGCATCGCCATTGCTCTGACCGTTCTCGCCTTCAATTTCATCGGCGACGGTCTGCGCGAGTATCTCGACCCGAAACAACGTAGAAGGTAAAAAATTTTACCTACATATTC
>JANOXW010000527.1:0-1690 GCA_031418635.1 Acidobacteriota bacterium | reverse complement strand
ATCATAAACATCAATAGATTTTCCGTCATAATAACAATCGTCTGTAAATCCAACTGCAACCCAACGCCATTGTTTTATGCCGTTTATCTCACATTGAACCGGCTGTAGAAAAACGCCGGTTGCAAAAATTGAATCTGATTCTGTAGTAATAATTTCTTCATCCATTATTTGCTAAAAACCTCTCTTGCATTTGGCTAAAATGTTTGACTGATTGAAAAAACTCGTCAAGTTCATCGTAATTTTTGAAAACGAATTCATTTTTAATTTTGGCAAAAGGACTTTTAGCAACTTCCCTTTGAAATTTACCTTTGTTGATTTCTTCTGAAATAATAAACATTTTGATTCGCAACTTATGAACTTGATAAAGCCGCAAAAGACCTTTTGTAATATCGGTCGTGTGTTCAACCTCAAAAGCGTGTGTCGGATAACCTTCTTCGTCAAACCAGATTACATCAACATATTTGACTGTGCCAAGGCTTAATGCCGGAATCGAGCCTTCGGGAACTTTCTTTTCTGAGCATAATTCGCCTAGAGTCTTTCCATAAATTGTCTTTTTACCTTGATCCGGCGTAGGAACAAAAGTTCGATAATTCAAATAGCTGCCAACTAAAACTAATTTTGCCTGCAAATCAGAATGTGTCAGTTCTACGTCGTCTTGAATTTCAATGTTAATAATTTTTGAAATTTCTTTTAATTTGCTTAAATCTTTTTGATGATTTGGAAAAAGAATCTCGGTAACTTTGTTGCAATATAGTTCGTTTATTTCTTCGACATACAAACCATCTTCGGTTGTAACACAATGAAATTGAAAACCGCCTTTTCGCGTTGTTAATAATTTCTCTTTATTTTGCAAAAAAGTAATCAAAGAACCGACACAAACATCCATTTTTGTCTTATATTTTTTGACAACGACAAACGCACCTTCTTGATTATGACCAACTAAACTTTGCATTATATTGGCGTTTATTCCGTGCCAATCTTCCGCGCCACCTGAAATCAGATAAAACATTCCATTTGTATCTTTGTATAATTTTCTTGAAGGCTTAACTTGTTCGAGTTTTACATTCTGGATTCTTTCGAGTTCTACAATAACAAGTTTTCTGTCTTGGTCAGTAAATTTAGAAGTCATATTTTAATGGTGGCAACATTTGTACCGTTTTAGTCTTGGTCTTTAGCTCATAAGTGTATTGTTTTGCGCTTTGAGCATTTTGATTTAATTGGCAAATTTTTATTGTAGGCAATTGGCGGGGAAATTTAAACTTTAGTTCTTTCGACTCAAAAAACAAGTAGTTAATAAAAGCAAATATCATTAACATTTAGTGCTTGTTTTTGACCGCCGATTAACTGAAAACGCGACAACATTGTTATAAATCAAGCATTGTCTGATTACATTTTTTTCGCAGTTGCAACTATTCAAAATTTACTCACATCAAACCTTTAATTTCAGCAAAATTTGGTTTATATTTAAAGCTGTTAAGAAGTTGGTAAATTTACCTATAATTATGAAAAATCTATTTTATTCAGTCATTGCCGTTATTATTTTTTCCGTTGCGGCTTTTGCTCAAAATACTCAAAAGGGTGTTGATACTCAAACGCAAAAAATCAAGGAAGATGCGACTACAGATACAACTAAGCGTTCAAATGATGTTAGTTGGTCTCGAAATTTTGGCAAGGGAAAAACAAAAGTGAA
>JANOXW010000526.1:0-21158 GCA_031418635.1 Acidobacteriota bacterium | reverse complement strand
ATTCCGCCCAATCCGGCGGAACTCATCGGTTCGGAACAAATGTCGAATTTGCTCAAACAGATGCAGAAAAAGTTCACGCACGTCGTCATAGACTCGCCGCCGATTGCTTCTTTTACCGATGGAGTTTTGATTGCCTCGATGGTTGACGGCGTGATTTTGGTAGTTCATTCGGGTAGAAGTTCGCGCCAAGTCGTGCGCCGTTCACGCCAACTGTTACAGGATGTCGGAGCGAAAATTTTAGGCGTGGTGCTGAATAATGTCAATCTTCGCAACCAAGACAACGATTATTATTATCAGAGTTACTATCACCGGGACAATTACCGAAAAGATAGCGAGTAAAAGTTTCGAGTTTCAGATTTCAAGTTTCGGGTATTTGTCTTTAGCCTGAAACATGAAACCTGAAAACAAAAAATTATGGAAAAACAAACAAAAGTTTTGGTTACTGGGGCAGGTGGCTTTATCGGAGGTCATTTAGTTAAATTTTTAAAAGATAAAGGGTTTTGGGTTCGTGGGGTTGACATCAAAAATCCCGAATTTAGTGAAACAGCCGCAGATGAGTTTTTACTTTTAGATTTGCGACGGTGGGAAAACTGTTTGCAAGCGACGATGGAAATTGATGAAGTTTATGCGCTTGCCGCCGATATGGGCGGAATGGGGTTTATTTCAAATCATCACGCGCAGATTCTTTACAACAATTCTTTGATAAATCTGCACACCCTCGAAGCGGCGCGAACAAATAATGTCAAACGCTATCTTTATACATCGAGTGCCTGCGTTTACCCGGAATATTTGCAAGAAAAAACGGATATTCAACCTTTAAAAGAAGCAGACGCGTATCCGGCAATGCCACAAGATGCTTACGGCTGGGAAAAACTCGTGTCGGAAAGACTTTGTTTGCACTACCGGGAAGATTACGGCATCGAAACGCGAATTGTTCGTTTTCATAATATTTTCGGTTCAGAGGGAACTTGGGACGGCGGACGCGAAAAATCTCCGGCGGCAATGTGCCGAAAAATTGCCGAGGCAAAGTTAAGTGGCAAAAACGAAATCGAGATTTGGGGCGACGGCGAACAAACTCGTTCATTTTGCTATATTGACGATTGTTTGGAAGGCATCTATCGGTTGATGTATGCGGACTTTCACGAACCGTTAAATCTTGGACAAGACCGAATGGTAACAATCAACCAACTTGCTGATATTGTTGCCTCAATTGCCGGAATTGAAATAATCAAGCAACACGTTGACGGACCACAAGGTGTGCGCGGCAGAAATTCGGATAATACCAAATTGCGCGAAGTTTTAAATTGGGAGCCATGTATTTCACTTGAAAAGGGTTTAGCCGTTACTTATAAATGGATTGAAGATCAAGTTAGGCGAAAAAACGAAAATACTGGAGCAAAAATTTTAGCTCAAACAAGTAATTAGTTGTTACTTTTAGAATGACTGAAAATAAATTGAAAGTCGAATTGGTCATACCTGTGTATAATCGTCGGGAAACCACTCTGCAAGCACTAAGAAGTCTTGCCAAAATTGATAAAACAGGGCTAGATATTCACATAATTATCGTCAATGATGCTTCGACGGATGGCACAAAAGAGGCAATAAGTCGCAATTTTCCTGATGTTCAAATTGTTCAAGGAGATGGCACGCTTCATTATGCGGCAGGCACGAATCGCGGAATTTCCGCCGCACTTCGTAGAAATCCCGACTACATTGTAACCATGAACGACGACGCGATTTATCACGAACAGTTTCTGCGTCGTTTGATAAAAACTGCCG
Source organism: Acidobacteriota bacterium (assembly GCA_031418635.1). Taxonomy (GTDB): domain Bacteria; phylum Acidobacteriota; class Blastocatellia; order Pyrinomonadales; family Pyrinomonadaceae. The sequence goes on along the minus strand of JANOXW010000526.1, from coordinate 19,379 downwards.
AATCAAATCCAAATTCGGTGGTCGGCGCACTCCTACTTTTATGGAATGAACCGCACCGTGTTTTTCAGATAGATTTTAAGTGGAAAACAGTCGCTGGCGGTTGGGTTTTAGATAAAAATCTAACCGCCTTCGATGTTCCGAAGCAAGCGTTTGAGGTTGAGGGAATGGCAGGAAATTGTGTGTTATTTCCGGCTAAGGCAGTTCAACAGTGTGGTTTGATGGACGAAAAAAAATTTCCACACGGTTGGGGCGATATACAATATTTTGCGCGGATGAAAAAGATGGGCTGGAAATTGTTGGTTGAACCGAAGTCATTAGTTTGGTGTGAGCCGAATACCTATCCTAAACCTTTACATCAGTTAGCTTTGAAAGAAATTTTGAATGTTTTATTTGTAAATCGGCGGCATCCGGGGAATTTGCAACGACAATTTATAGCCCGTTGGGAGTCTGCGCCAAGCAAAACCGGAGCAATTTTCAGTTTTTGGGTTTATTTGTATCAAATTATCGCAAAATCCGTTAAATTTGCGATTACAAAAAACAATCCGTCGCCAAATTCTAAAAACTTAAAAAAACAAGATGCTTAGACTTTACTTTAACTGTCGGCACTCCAACTCTTAATAAACAACTTGAAGTTAAAAAAGCACAAACATTCTAAAAAAGATGTGCCGACTAAATTTTTTTACATTTGGAATTATTTAGAATGGGGCGGCGCACAAACATATTTTTTCGGTTTGATGAAAGAAGCCCGAAAATATGGCGAAGTATTGGTCATAATGCCAATGGGTTCACACTCCCAACTATTGAATTTTCTGGATAATTTAGAAATTCCTTATCAGTTTTTTGATGCTCATACCGACTTGAAACCGGCACTTAACCTAAAAAGAAAATTCCAAAGACACTGGAATAAACTAAAATGCGAATATATTTTGTATCGGTATTTGACCAAATTCGATTTCAAAAACAGTATTGTTCACATTGAACTTGCACCGTGGCAATCAATGACTTTCCTTGGTTGGCTTTGCACGAAAACAAAGGTTTTTACCACAGTGCATAATTCTATCTTACCGATTCCGACATTTCGTTATTTATTATGGAGGGCAAAATTCAGAATTCTGTCAAGTTTTAAGGATTTTCATATTTTTACAGCCAATCAGGATGCCAAAGATAGTTTAAGGAAGTTAGTCTCGGATGAATATTTTGAAAGAATTACCGTAGTTCCAGCATACATCAATCCGGTGGAAGTTGAAGAAACCTTAACAACACCAATTAACCGCGCTGAAATTCGTGAAAAATATTTATTACCAAGTGATAAGTTTTTAGTTTTTTGTGTCGGGCAATTTATTGATCGTAAAGGTCGTTGGCTATTTTTAGAAGCGGCGCAGAAACTGTTAATAGACAATGATGATATGGCTTTTGTTTGGATTTCAAATTCCAAACCATCTCACGCCGATTTGGAGAAAGTGAAGACGTATAATTTAGGCGAAAAATTTATTTTTATCACGTCCGACCAAGTTGGCGATGAACACATAGAATTATTTAAACTATTGCGAATAGCGGACATTTTTGCTCTACCGAGTTATTTGGAAGGCTTGCCGATTTCACTTCTCGAAGCGATGGCGTTGGGAATTCCCTGTATTTCAACTAATATCAACGGCATTCCCGAAGCTGTAAAACACCTTGAAACCGGCTATTTAATTGAAGCGGGAAATGCAAAAAAATTAGTCGAAGCGATTAAAACCTTGAAATACGACAAGGCTTTACGCGAAAAATTAGCAAAAAACGGACGCGAAATTGTGTTGGCGAATTTCAACGAAAAAATAGTCGCAAAAATCGCGTTGGAAAAATACTTCGAGGCGTTTATTGTAAAAGAATAATGGAGAAAAAACATACCGAAACCAGCCGGAGCATTGCGCGAAATGTATTATACGGCTTTTCAACTTTTGTTTTGCCATTAGGCTTGAGTTTTGTCGCCACGCCGCTGCTGATTGACAATCTGGGACTGCAAAATTACGGAATTTATATGCTGATTTTAGGAGTTGTCGGCTTTTCTTTTATTTTCAGTTTTAGTCGAGCAATCACAAAATACATCGCCGAATATCGCGCCAACGGCGAAAATGAAAAAATTCCGCAGCTTATTTCCGTAGCTTTTTTGCTCAACTTAGTTATTGGTTCAATTTGTATTTTGTTCGTCAGTCTATCGGCAAAATGGTTAGTATCAGATGTGTTGAAAATTGATGTAGAGATGCAGGCAATTGCTGTCAATGCGCTTTATATTGCTTCGATAATAATTTTCTTGGCAGTCTTGACGCAGATTTTTACGGCAGTTTTGCAGGGCATTCATCGGTTTGATGTTTATTCAACTTTTTTTAATCTGTATAATGTTGCACTTCTTGCCGGCAGTATATTATTGGCATATAGCGGTTTTGGTATTTTGAGTTTGTTAGCTTGGAATTTGTTTGTAACTTTTATTATATGCTGGATTTTTTATAAAAAATCGAAAAAACTGTTGCCCGAATTTACATTAAATTCCAAGTTAAAATCCGAAACTTTGAAATTATTAGTCGGCTATAATGTGGGAGTTATTATCTATCAAATTCTCTCCAACGGATTATTATTATTCGAACGTGGCTGGATAACACGGCATTTCGGGACAGAAAATCTGACTTATTATGTTGTGCCGATGACACTTGCAATTTATATTCAAGGATTTATTTCAAGTTTGATATTGGTAATTTTTCCGCTTGCCAGCGAATTGAAAAATAACTCCGATAAACTTTTGCGGTTATATCTCACCGCGACAAAAACCGTCTGTTTTTTTGTCATATTTTTGGCAACGACGATTATCGTTGAAAATAATTTTTTTTTAACGCTGTGGCTTGGTGCGGAATTTGCTGACAAAACTTCCTTGCTTCTTATTATTCACACCGTAACATTTAGTTTAGCAGCAATTTTGGCGGTTTCCTGGCAAATGACAGAAGGTCTCGGTCATCCGAATTATAATTGCTTTATTTTTGTGATAAACTTGGTTATCAGCTTGCTTTTAATGATTGGTTTAACCGAAAGTTATGGAAACACAGGAGTTGCCATTGGGCGTTGGGCTGGTTTTGCAGCAATGTTTTTCTCGATATTTTATGTTGAAAAATGGTTTTTCGGGCGCATTCAGAGTGAATTTTGGTTAAAACTGTCTGGTAGATTGACAGTTGCCGCAGTTTTTTCGATATTGGTCGAAGAACTGTTTATTGGTAATTTTGCCCTTAATTGGATAACTTTTGTGATAGCAAACCTAAGTGGCGGAATAGTTTATTGCTTGACTTTATGGCTGTTGGGTTTTGTCAACGAAGATGAAAAACTTTTGCTGAGAAGAATTCTCAGTCGTTAAATTTAATGAAAGAGAAATTTGAATTGACAGAGCGTGTTGATTTTCTAAAAAAAGCCTGTATGGACAAAAAAGTACTTCATCTCGGCTGTACCGATTATCCTTATACGCAAAACTCGATTGCCAATAATATGCTTTTGCATTTTGAAATAGAAAAAGTGGCAAAAGAACTTTACGGATTTGATTTTGACCAAGCCGGAATAGATATTCTCAAAGAAGCCGGAGTCCAAAATATTTACCGCGCAGATTTGGAAAATCTGACGGAAGTTCCGCTAAAAGAAACTTTTGATGTAATTCTTGCGGGCGAGATGATTGAACATCTTTCAAATCCGGGGCTTTTTTTGCGCGGTATCAAACGGTTTATGAACCGCGAAACTATTCTGCTAATCACCACCATCAACGCATATTGCGGAATGCGAAATGTGATTTACGCACTGCGCGGCAAAGGCGGCAAAAATGAACCGGTGCATCAGGATCACGTTGCCTATTATTCTTATTCGACATTGAAACTTATCATTGAAAGAGAAGGATTAGCTCTTGATAAGTTTTCGTTTTATGATATTGGTAAAGAGCATCGCCCATTTAATCGTTGGTATTGGAATTTGGTGAATGATGTCTGTGTTAAATTTTTCCCACAACTTGCCGACGGTGTAATTGCTGTTTGCCGTCTAACTTGACGGTTTTAGAAGAAATGAAAAAACCAAGTAAATATCAAACGCTGAGTTTTCCAGCACGAAGCAAATCCAATGCTTTTTTTATGCTGGTAACGGCGTTCGCTTTGATGGGCTTGGTTTTGATTGGAACATTTCTTTTGTTTGTAGATTTTCAAGATTGGTTTTTTGAAATTGAACGACCTTATCTTATCCCGTGGGTTTTGGCAACGGGTTTAGTTATTATTGCACCATCGGCGTATTTACTGTATCGTAAAGAGTTTAGCTTGGCTCACCCGATTGTTTTTTCTACTATTACATATTTTTTCCCGATCTTTTTTCTCGGTGGTTTGAGTCTGGCTTTTGGACTTTCAAACCACTATTTTTTAAATTATGTAACAGACCCGGCGTATAATTTTCCGCTTACATTTTTTTATGTAATGATTGGTTTCGCTGGTCTCTCGCTTGGCTTTTTTATTTCTTACGGTAAAAGAATTGGAAACTTCTTTGCTAATTGGCTACCGAACTGGCAGTTTAAGCCGGCAGAGGTTGTATTGCCGAGTCTTTTTTTCTTGGGACTTGGAATTTTCTTAAATCTTTTGGCATTAGATATTGGTCAGATCGGTTATCAGCGTTCGGGTCTAGTCATCGGTATAACCGGAAGTTTAAATTATTATTTGACAATGATTACTCCGGCTTCGGCTTTTTTGTTGTGGCTGGCATTCTTTAAATTTGAAAAATGGAATGCATACCACCTGATAATTGCTATTACTCAGGTTTTTATTGCAGTTTTTATGCTGGTTTTGCTTGGTGGTAGAAGTAGTCTTTTGGTCAGTTTAATGCTAGTGGTTTTAGCCTACACGATGGCAGGGAGAAAATTTCGGCTTCAACATCTGACAATAATAGGTGTTATTCTGCCTTTATTTCTGATTTTCGGGATTATTTACGGGACAACTTTTCGTAATTTAAAAAGTAACGATGAAAGAGTTTCCATTGAACAATACGGAGAAATTGCCTTAGAAACAGTAGGAAACATCACCGAAACAGACTTCTCAAAGCAATTGATCACCGTGTTCGAGTTACTTGCCGAACGACTTGAAATTGTCAGTTCACTCGGAGTGGTCGTCGCTAATTACGAACAGATGCAACCGTATGAAGCTTCATATGGCTTGGAAAATAATATCTGGACTTATACCTGGACAGCCTTTATTCCGCGTTTTCTTTGGCAAGATAAACCGATTATTGCGGATAATTATTCATATAACGAACTATATTTTGACCATGGTGGCTATGGACTTGCAATTACAGCAATGGGCGATTTATTGCGAAATTTCGGTCCGGTTGGAATTCCTTTAGGAATGATTATTTTGGGGTTTTCGCTTCGAATTTTTTATGCGATGTTTGTTGAAGACTTACCTTTTTCGATTTGGCGATATACGCTCTATTTAACGGTGTTGGCGAAAATCAGTTACGATAGTTTTTACGGTGAAATTTTTCCAACCGTAATTCGGGTGGCTGTTATTATTTTTATACAATTATTTATTTTGAAAGTAGCCGTTTATGCTTTACGAGATAGGGGAAAAATGCGAATGCGAGAAAATTAATGGAAGAAATTGTTGTTTTTACCAATGGCTGTTTTGATATTTTGCACCCCGGACATCTTGATTTGCTCCGACGGGCGAAAGAACTCGGCACAAAATTAATTGTCGGCATAAATAGTGATAACTCGGTGCGGGCAATCAAAGGTTTTTCGCGTCCGCTTATGTCTGAAAATGATCGCGCTGAAATGCTTCGGGGCTTGCGTTTTGTTGATGAGGTTAGAGTTTTCGATGCGCCAACACCTCAAAAACTAATTGAAGAAATCAATCCTGATGTGTTAGTGAAAGGCGGAGATTGGAAAATAGATGAAATTATCGGTGCCGATTTTGTTATTAAGAACGGTGGAAAAGTTTTATCATTACCGATTTTAGAAGGGTTTTCGACAAGCCGAATTATCGAAAAGATTTTAAATAATTCAGCAGGGAATTTGACCGAACAATTTGTTACAGCAGAAACTAACAACTCTAACTTGTTTCTGCAATCAATTGCCCAGCATCAAGCCGTTTTCAACCAACTTGTTAAAGAACAAAGCGAGGCAATCGGGTATTGCTTGACATTGATGTGGGAGACACTATCAAAAGGGCACAAAATACTAATTTGCGGCAACGGCGGCAGTGCTGCCGATGCCCAGCATTTCGCTGCGGAATTGGTCGGACGCTTTGAGAAAAAGCGGCGCGGTTTGCCATCCATTGCCTTGACCACCGATACTTCTGCTTTAACGGCGATTGGAAATGATTATGGTTTTGAACGGATTTTTGCCAGACAAGTTGAGGCTTTGGCGGTTTCCGGCGACCTTTTAATCGGAATCAGCACCAGCGGGGATTCGCCGAATGTTATCTCAGCCATAATGACCGCCAGACAAATAGGTTGCCAAACAATCGGAATGACTGGAGCGAAAGGGAAAAAACTTGCTTCGCTGTGTGATGCAACAGTTTTAGTTCCGTCTGAAAGAACTGCTCGCATACAGGAAGCCCATATTGCGATAATACATATCTGGTGCGAAATGATTGATGCAAAGGTTTGTTCCGGCTGATTTGAAAATTTGTATGGACTTGTTGAAGAAATTTCCCAATGTAAAGGTTTTAATAATCGGTGATGTGATGCTTGACCGTTATTGTTGGGGAAGTGTCAGGCGTATCTCGCCGGAAGCACCCGTTCCGGTTGTTACATTAAACGAAACGACAGAAGTGGCAGGTGGCGCGGCAAATGTTGCGGCAAATGTTGCCGGACTTGGTGCAAAACCTTTCTTGGTCGGAATTGTTGGCGACGATGCGGAGGCTGAAATATTGTCAACTGTTCTGAAAAACGGACAAGTTTCAGCTAATTTTTTGATACCGATTAAAAATCGGCAGACGACGCTGAAAACACGGATCATCGCGCATCAACAGCAAATTGTCAGGCTTGATCAGGAAAATACGAAACCTTTGGCAAGCCTTGAAGTTGAAAATGTGCTGAAAAAAATTGAAACACTTTGGGAAATAATTGACATCGTTATTATTTCAGATTATGCCAAAGGTTTTTTGACTGAGGAATTACTATCGCGTCTGATAACCATTGCTACAAAACACAAAAAACTTGTGCTGGTTGATCCAAAAGGTCAAAATTATTCAAAATATATTGGTGCTACGCTTCTAACTCCGAACCAGTCGGAAGCGGCAAAAGCCTGTAAATTGGATGACGACGAACCGGAAATGATTGAAATTGCCGGAACTAGATTATTAGAGGAAATAAAGGTTGAGGCGATTTTAATTACAAAAGGTGAAAATGGAATGACACTTTTCCAAAAAGGACAAAATTCATTTGAAATAAAAGCATCGGCGCGAAAAGTTTATGATGTTACCGGCGCGGGCGATACCGTAATTTCTTGTTTAGCTGTTGCCTTGGCGGCGGGAGCAGATTTTTCAACGGCATCAGAAATTGCTAATATTGCCGCGGGAGTGGTTGTTGAACAAGTTGGAACTACTGCTATAACTTTACCAATGCTCGAAGATACAATGTTTTACGCGAAGTAAGTTAACTAATTACTTTATGAAATTAAAAATAGTTTATATTGAGAGAAAATCCTCTGATGCAGTAAGTATTGAAAAAGTATTCAGACAGATAGAAAAAAGTATCTCAAAAACAAATTATGAATCCGAATTTCAGCAACTTCCATATTTTAATCAGGCATTAGGAATTCTAAAAAATTTCATTTACTTTAAAAAAGACGGCTGACATTTATCATATAACGGGAGATGTTCACTATATTGCATTGTTACTGCCAAGCAAAAAAACGGTATTGACTATTCACGATTTAAGGTTTTTGCATAGAAAGAAAGGATTTAGACGATTCATCATAAAAAAATTATTTTTAGATTTGCCTATTCGTCGTTTGAAATATATTACAGCAATTTCCGAAGCGACCAGAAATGAAATTCTCGAAAACACCAATTGTCCGGCAGAAAAAATTCGTTTAATCGGAAATCCACTTCGGGAAGATTTTTCGACGGCTATTGACAAGAATTTTAATGAAAAATGCCCTAATATTTTACAAATCGGCACCGCACCGAATAAAAATGTCGTGAATTTAGTCAAGGCTTTAAAAGACATAAATTGTCGGGTCATAATTATCGGTGAAATTGATGGGGAACTGATGTATGAAATTAAAATTAACAAAACAAATTTTGTGCAGAAAGTTAATCTAAAAGATGAAGAGTTAAAGGACGAGTATATGAAAGCTGACATAGTTGCTTTTTGTTCGTTATACGAAGGATTCGGACTTCCTATTATTGAAGCCCAAGCAATGCGGACGGCAGTAATTACAAGTTATATTGCTCCATTAAATGTTATTTCAGGTGGCGGCGCAGTTTTAGTAAATCCAAATAACATCAACGAAATCAGGGAAGGTGTGTTAAAAATTATCAGCGATAAAAAATACCGGAAAAATTTGATAGAAAAAGGATTAGAAAATATCAAAAATTTTGCACCTGAGAAAATTGCGGGTATGTATGAAAATCTTTATCAAGAAATATTTACAAATAGCATAAACTAACTTACAAATGCCAAGCAAAGAATTAAAATCAACTAAACCTAAAATATTGATTTTGTGCGATTACTATCTGCCGGGTTATAAAAGCGGCGGAGGAATGCGAACGATTGTAAATATGGTTGAACGTTTTTATAAAAATTATGATTTCTGGATTATTACACGCGATCACGACGGAAAACTCGATCAAAATACTTATCAAACCATTAAAATAAATGATTGGAATAATGTTCAGAATGCCAAAGTATATTATTTATCAAAAGATAAAGTTAAAATGTCTAACCTGCGTGAACTAATTATAAAGTGCAAGCCGGATGTTTTATATTTTAACAGTTACTTCTCAACCTTAACTATTCTTGCATTACTACTGCATAAATTGAAGTTAATATATAATTGTAGTAAAATTGTAGCACCTTGCGGAGAACTTTCCGACGGTGGTTTAAGTTTGAAACAACCTAAAAAAAAGTTGTTCCTCAAATTTGCAAAACTTTCAGGCATTTATCAAAAAGTAATTTGGAAAGCATCTTCAAATTTGGAAAAAGACGAAATAGAAAGAGTTAGCAGTTCTAATGCGGTTTGTTTTATTGCGCCGGATATTGTGCCAAAACAGATATTAGCGGAGTTTAATTCGAGTTTAAAACCACGCAAAATATCAGGGAAAGCCCGTTTGGTATTTCTATCAAGATTTACAAGAAAAAAAAACTTTAAGTTTTTACTTGAGAATTTAACCGAGGTAAAAGGGGATTTATTAGTTGATGTGTGGGGTCCGTTAGAAGATTTAGCATATTGGGAAGAATGTATTGAAATTATCAAAACATTGCCGTCAAATGTTACTGTCGAGTTAAAAGGATCAATTCCTTTCGAATCAGTCGCCGCTAAATTACTGGAGTATCATTTTTTTGTTTTACCGACACTTGGTGAAAACTTTGGTCATGTCTTTGTCGAGGCACTTGCCGCCGGTTGTCCGCTTTTGATAAGTGACCAAACTCCCTGGACCAATTTAGCAGAAAAAAAAATCGGTTGGGACATAACATTAACTGATATACAAAAATGGCGCGTAACTATCAATCAAATCATAGATTTAAATAATGATAGTTACATTTATTTATCAGGTAATGCAAGGAAATTTGCCGAAGGAATAATAGCGAGTCGGGCATTTGTTAAAGACACGAAAAAAGTTATCGAATTTGCTTTAACTAATACCTTAAATAAAATGCTGTAAGCTGTTGAAAATAAGCAAATTATATATTGATAAAATACTTTAGCAGTCAGATTTCAGACAATTAATAGATTACTTGAAGTTAAAAAATGCGTGTTTTAGTATTAGGTGGAAATGGAATGCTCGGACATAAACTTGTGCAGGAATGGAAACATAAGTTTGATGTATGGATGACAGTCAAGAATAAGGAAATTGCCTTGTATCATCCCGACATTTTTGAATTCCAAAAAATTATTGGCGGAGTTCATGCCGAATCATTTAAAACGGTCGAGATGGCGGTTAATAAATCGTGTCCGAATGTAATTGTCAATGCAGTCGGAATTATCAAACAACTTCCTGATTCAAAAAATATTATAAAAACCTTAACAATAAACTCCATTTTTCCACATCAATTATTAAAATTAACGCAGAAAAAAGACATAAGACTTATAAACATCAGTACGGATTGCGTTTTTAGTGGCACAAAAGGGAATTATAATGAAACAGATATAGCAGACGCGCTTGATTTGTATGGGAGAAGTAAAAATTTAGGGGAAGTAATAACAGAAAATAATTGTCTGACGCTCCGAACTTCAATTATTGGGCGCGAATTAAAAACTACTCATAGTCTTGTCGAATGGTTTTTAAGCCAAATTGGTAAAAAAGTGAAAGGCTATAAAAACGCTATTTTTTCAGGGTTTCCAACTGTTGTTTTAGCTGATATTTTGGCTGATTTAATAGTTAATTATAAAAAAATGCACGGTTTATATCACGTTTCGAGTCAACCGATAAGTAAATATGATTTGCTGATTTTATTAAAAAAAGCATATCAAGTTAGGGTTGAAATCGAACCATTTGAAGATTTCAGGATTGATAGAAGTCTTGATTCGACAAAATTTAGAAAAGAAACAGGCTTTCAGCCAACAAGTTGGGAAGAGATGGTCAAGAAAACGGTAGATGATCCATTTCCATATCACGAATTTAGAAAATGAAACAATTGGAAGAAAAAAGAATTTTGGTAACAGGCGGCACCGGCTCGTTAGGAAAAACGCTGGTTAAACGGCTTTTGCAAGGTGATTTGGGCAAGCCGAAGCAAATAACCGTCTTTTCGAGGGATGAAGCCAAACAACATTTTATGCGGCTCGAATTTTTGCATCGAAAAGCCGCAACCGATGATGTTATCTATCAGAATTCACAAGATTTATTGAATTTTCGGATTGGTGATGTGCGCGACCATTCGGCACTTTTAGCAGCGATGCGCCAAGCTGACATTGTGTTTCACGCGGCGGCATTAAAACAAGTTCCGTCGTGCGAATATTTTCCGTTTGAAGCCGTTCTGACCAATATCTACGGGGCAGAAAATATTGTGCGGGCAATTCGTGAGAACAATTTGGCAGTTGAAAAAGTGGTCGGAATTTCGACTGATAAAGCCTGTAAGCCGATAAATGTGATGGGAATGACCAAGGCTTTGCAGGAAAGAATTTTGATTGAAGCCAACCGCGATTGTCCGCAGACAGATTTTATGTGTGTGCGTTATGGAAATGTGATTGCTTCGCGTGGTTCGATTGTGCCGCTATTTGTCGAACAAGTTAGAAACCGGCAACCGTTGACGATTACTTTGGCAGAAATGACACGCTTTTTGTTAAGTTTAGAAAAAGCGGTTGACACGGTTTTGGCAGTGATTGAAAACGGCAGACGCGGAGAAACTTATGTGCCGCAAGTCGCCTCGGCGAAAATCGTTGATATAGCGCGGACATTGATTGGAGATAATGACTTGCCGATTGTGTTCACGGGAATTAGACCGGGCGAAAAAGTTCATGAAATAATGGTTTCTGAGGAAGAGTGTTTTCGCACGTCGGAGCGCAACGGTTATTATGTGATTTTGCCTGTATTGCCTGAACTGCGAACAGATAAAGAAGTTACAGCCGCATTAGCCGGAGAGTATTCTTCCAAAGATAAAAATATTTCGGTAGATGATTTAAAAAAATTGCTCGCTGATTCTAGTATTGAAATTGCCCGTTTTATTTCGACAGGAAATTAACAAATATGAAGATAATGACCATTTTCGGGACGCGACCGGAGATAATCAGACTAAGTCCGGTGTTGAAAATTCTTGACCAACACGCAGAACATATCACCGTTCATACAGGACAAAATTATCACGAAAGCCTAAGCGATATTTTTATCAAAGACTTGCAAGTTCGTTCGCCGGATGTTCATTTTGGCATCAAATCGAAAAATTTCGGCGATCAAGTCGGGCAAATTTTAGCAAAAGCCGATGAAGTTTTAGAACAGTATAAACCTGATAAAATCTTGATTTTAGGTGATACTAATAGCGCGTTGTCGGCAATTGTGGCGGCACGGCGCGGGATTCCGGTTTTCCATATGGAAGCGGGTAATCGTTGTTTTGACAATCGGGTGCCGGAAGAGGTTAATCGGAGAATCATTGACCATTCAAGCACGATTTTATTGCCTTATACCGAACGAAGCAAGGAAAATTTGGTGAATGAAGGCATCGAACGCGCAAGAATTTTCGTAACCGGAAATCCGATCAAAGAGGTTTTAGACATTTTTGCAGAGAAAATCGAAGCCAGTGATTCGTTACAGAAATTTTTGGTAGAACCGTTTGAATATTTTTTGGTAACACTTCACCGTTCTGAAAATGTAGATAGTGCCGCGAGATTAGAACAAATTTTTCGAGGTTTTTCCGCCGTAGTGGAAAAATTTAATAAAAAAATGCTAGTTAGTGTTCATCCGAGAACGGCGGAGAAACTAGAGAAATTCGGTATCAAAACGGAAAACGATAAAATAAAATTACTCGAACCATTGGGATTTTTCGATTTTGTCAAACTAGAAAAAAAATCTTTAGCAGTTTTGACTGATAGCGGAACGGTGCAGGAAGAGTGCGCGATTTTCGGTATTCCGAATGTTACGTTGCGCGACGTAACGGAAAGACCGGAAACCATCGAAGCGGGAAGCAATATTTTAAGCGGCGCGGAAACAGAAGCGATTTTACGCGCTGTCGAACTCGCCATTTCGCAACCGTCGAATTGGACTGCGCCGGCAGAATATCTCGTCGAAAATGTCGCGCAAACCGTTAGCAAAATTGTGTTGGGTTATACGAGTATCCGAAAACATCTGTAAAAGTAGCAAAGGAAAAGTTTTTTTTGAAGTTGGAGCAATGGATAAAGGAATAGAAACATCAGAACAAATCCAAAATCCAAAATCCAAAATCCAAAATCGGTTATGGGTAATAACTGAGCTTTATTATCCTGAAAACAATCAGACAGGCTATTATTTGACTAAAATCGCCGAAGGTTTGACGGAGAAATTTGATGTCAAAGTTATCTGCGGACAACCGAATTATGCCGCTCGCGGAACTCGTGCGGCGAAAAATGAAATACATCAAAAAGTCGAGATTTTTCGGGTTTGGGGAACAACTTGGGATAAAGATGTGCTGGCGTTTCGGTTGATAAATATGCTCACTTTAGGAGCATCAATATTTTTCAAATCCTTAGTTAAATTTAAAAAAAAAGAGGATGTCTTGGTGGTTTCCGCGCCGCCTTCCTTGCCGTTTATCACGGCTTTAGCGGCAAAAATTCGGCGGGCAAATTATACGCTGATTATTCAGGACAAATACCCTGAAACGCTGATTGCTGTTGGCAAAACAAAAGAGGAAGCGTTTTTTGCCAAAATTTTGCACAGATGTAATAGATGGCTTTATCAGAAGGCAAAAAAAATCATCGTGGTCGGGCGCGATATGCGCGAACTTGTCGAAACTCAGTTGAAAAAAGACTCAGGTAAGCAAACGCCGATTGAAGTTATTCAGAATTGGGCTTCATTAGAAGAGGTCGAACCAACTTTACGGGCGGAAAATGAGATTTTAAGAGAGCATAATTTATTGGACAAATTTGTTTTTTTATATGCGGGAAATATGGGACATCCGCAAGATTTGGAAAGTATTGTTTACTGTGCTGACAAATTGAAAGTGGATGAGCGATTTCATTTTATATTTTTGGGTTCGGGTGTCAAAAGAAAATGGCTGGAAAGGGAAGTTGAAGACAAGCAACTGAAAAATGTAACATTATTGTCGCCGCGCCCGCGCCAAGAGCAGAAGATTTTTCTGAACGCCTGTGATGTCGGATTAGTTTCATTGGTAAAAAAAATGCGTGGTGTGGCGATGCCGAGTCGAACTTATAATCTGTTAGCAGCCGGAAAACCAATTTTAGCTTTGACGGAAGATAATTCGGAGGTTGCAATAGTAATCGAGGAAGATAAGGTCGGCTGGGTTGTGCCGCCATCCGAGCCGGAAAAACTTTTACAGGCGATTTATCAAATCTATGAACAACGCGAATGTTTACCCGAAATGGCAGAACGCGCCCGAAAATCTGCGCTCTACAAATACTCTTTGAACAGTGCAATTGAAAAATATAAGCAGGTGATGATGAATAGTAAATTGTGAGTAAAATTTCGCGTTTCTATAAATTTACAACTCTCAACAATCCGACCACATATTAAATGCGTCTGATAACGTAAAGTTTTACTATAAGATTATGAAAGTTTTAGTAACAGGAGCAGACGGATTCATTGGGCGGGAAATTGTTGAACAACTTAAGTTAAAAAATATCGAGGTGATCCGGCTTGCAGGTCCGAAATCAGTGGCGAAAATTTCTAAGTTAGCCAATTGTTATACGGCTGATATTTCAAACTATAAAAACCTATTAAAATTCGAATTCCTCGACAAAATTGATGCCGTCATACATTCCGCAGGATTAGCGCATCAATTTAAAGAAATCAAAAAAGCAAAGTTTGATGCTGTCAATGTCGAAGGCACGAAAAATGTGGCAAAATTAGCTGTCAGACTTAAAGCAAGCCAATTCTTACTAATAAGTTCGACGGCAATTTACGGGATAAAAAAACCAAAGAGCAGTAGTAATAACGAAACTTTTGATCCAATAATTGATGAAACTGAACCTTGCCAACCACAGACGTTGTATGCCGAAAGCAAGCTCGAAGCAGAGCGCGTGGCGATAGAAATCTGTGAAGCAAATAATATTGCGCTGACCATTTTGCGTCCGGCACCGGTCATCGGAGAAGCAAATGTCGGCAATGTCGCACGGCTGGTGCAAGCGATTGAAAAGGGAAGATTTATTTGGGTCGGAGATGGGAAAAATTTGAAGTCACTGATCTATAAAACGGATGTAGCCCTGGCGTGCGTTCATATTGTATTAAACAAAAAAGATGGCACGGAGATTTTTAATGTGGCGGCAGAGCCAATCGCTATGAAAAATTTTGTATCTGAAATAGCTAAACAATTTGACAAAACTATTCCAAATTTCAAAATTCCGCCAAGTTTATTAAAGGTAGTTTTCAAATTAAATGCTAAATTATTAAAATTGAGAAAAGTCAATCAATTGTCCGACACTATCGAGAAATGGTTGTCGGATGATATTTATTCAGCACGAAAAATTAAGGAAGTATATAATTTTCAGCCACAATATTCGATTGTGGAAGCAATAACCCGACAAATAAATGTGTATAAACCAGAGAAGCCAGCGAAACCTGCAAAAAAAATAATCTAAGGTGTATATAATTTTGACATATTCGGCGATTTTTCTTTTCACCTGCATAGGAGTTAAGATTTTTCGTCGCTGGTGTCTGCGTCGTGGAATCGTAGCTGTTCCAAACGAGCGAAGTTTGCATCGTACGCCTGTTCCACAGGGCGGCGGACTAGTAATTGTAATTGTGTGTCTAGCGTTTTACGCGATTTACTCCAATCTTTTATGGTCAACTTTTTCGTGGAGTTATTTTTTAGGAGCGATACTTATTGCAATTGTCAGTTGGCTTGATGATTTATATGTCATTTCATTTATTTGGCGTTTTTTGGTTCATTCGTTGGCGGCATTGTTAGTTATTTGCACTTTGGGGTATTTTCAGGACATCAACTATTTGTTTGGGAATTCTATCAGCATTGGGTTTTGGGGAGCGATAGCGACATTTTTTTGGATAGTTTGGATGACTAATGCCTATAATTTTATGGATGGGGCGGACGGATTGGCAGGAGTTCAGTCTGTTACTGCCGGCATCGGTTGGTTATCGGTTGGTTTAATACTTGGGGTTGACGGAACGGGCTTCACCGGCGGACTTTTAGCTTTTACCGGATTGGGATTTCTGACGCAAAACTGGCAACCGGCAAAAATTTTTATGGGTGAAGTCGGCAGTGCTTTTTTTGGCTTTAGTTTTGCCGTTTTGCCGTTGATGGCGATAAAAGAAAATAGTGAGTTAAACCAAGGTCATTTGCAGATTGTTGCCATTGTTTTAGTTTGGCTATTCTTGTGGGATACGATTTTAACATTGTTCCGGCGGTTGGTGCGTGGCGAAAAAGTTTGGCTGGCGCATCGCGGACACCTCTATCAAAGATATATTGTTGAGGGGTTTTCACATAGATATGTCGCCGGATTGTACGGAATTTTATCAGCATTGAATGTCTGCTTCTTACTGATGTGGCTCTATTTCAAAAATGGTTTCGGATTTGTGTTACTAATAGTTATTGGATTGGAAGCCTTTGGTCTGTTGATTTATTTAAGGTTAATACAAAACAAAAAGGCTAAAACTTCCATTAACTCCATTAAATAGTGAAAAGACAGTAATTTTTCAAAATGGTAAAAGAGCAACAACTTAATTTTCGAGCATTTGAAGTAACCGTCGGGATCAGGGTAGCTAACGGGAACTATTTATCACATCTGGCAGAGAGGCTTGAAAATATTTTGCCAAATGGTTTTGAGCTAATTGAAGAAAATAATCCTGACCACCTTTTTTTGATAAAGCGGAAAAAGAACGGTGATTATCAGCTTTTTAAAGATAAAAAAAATGTGGCTAATAGTCCATCAGAGGCGGAATTTTATGGTTTTGTTGAAAGTGAGCTACGACTGACGATTGCCGAATTTGCCGTTTCCAAAGTTTTTTTGCACGCCGGAGTAGTTGCTTGGAAAGGAAAAGCGATAATTATTCCTGGAAGCAGTTTTTCCGGCAAAACGACACTCGTAGCGGCTTTAATAAAAAAAGGCGCATTATATTATTCCGATGAATATGCGGTTTTAGACGAAAATGGTGATGTTCATCCGTTTCCGAAGATGCTATCTTTGCGCGGCATTATAGACGATTTTACACAAGTAGATTACACTGCCGAATCATTGGGCGGCGAAGTCGGTCTTGAGCCGATTCCGGTTGGGTTGATTTTGCTGACCGAATATGACGTAGCCTTTAATGGAACGCAAAATGATCTAGCCAAGTTTGAACCCGAGTTGCTAAGTGAAGGGCAGGCGATATTGGAAATTATAGCGCAAACAATTCCGATTAGAAATAATCCGGCATTTGTTTTACAAGTATTGTATAAATTGGTTAATCGTGCCTTAATCGCCAGAAGTAAAAGGGGCGAAGCTGAGAAATTCAGCGATTTGGTGTTAGATTTTGTTGAAAAAAAGTTCATTGAGTTATAACTAAAAAGTGAGTAAGTTATTGGATTCAAGTGATAATTGAACTAAGGTTCAAAAGTATTTTACAAATAAGTATTGAATAAAATCAGAAGTTGTGTGATAATTATCAAAAGATAAAGAGGCAAATTTGTAAAGTTTGCTGATTTACGGCTTAATTTTTTGAAATAACAATTATTTTAAGAGTCCCTAATTTCAAATTGAACAATACTAATTTATTCGGAGGAGAGAAAATGAATAGTTTGCAAATCCCAGTAGCGCGTAAAGAAGGACTGGTGATCCAAGAAATGTCTGACGAGGTTTTGGTCTATGATTTAGATACAAACAAAGCCCACTGCTTAAATCAGACGGCGGCAACAGTCTGGAAGAGTTGTGATGGAAACAATTCCATTGCCGATATTTCCAGAATGTTTGGCAGTCAATCGGGAAAACCGGTGGACGAAGATTTCATTTGGTTGGCAATTGACCAACTCAATGAGAAAAACCTACTGGCACAGGAAACTGTGACCAAATATGCCGGCGAGAACCGTCGGGAAATAATCAAGAAGGTCGGTTTAGCGGCAGTTGTCGCATTACCATTAGTTACTTCATTGGTTGCACCTAAATCAGTGTCAGCGCAATCCCGGTGTGTTAATCCGGGTTGCCTCTGTACTTTAAGTATGGGAACTTGTACGACGCAAGGCGGTTGTGTCTGTAATGCTTTTCATGGAACTAACGACTGTCCGACAATTTGTACGGGTGGTTGTGCACCATGTATGGTTGCACAAGGTGCGCCACATTGTAACAGCACTTGTAGTTAGTAAAAATTTATTATTATTATAGAATAAGGAGTTAAGCTGTTTTAGTTTAACTCCTTATTCTACTTTGCAATTCTCGGAATCTCACCTAATTCTAGTAACAATTATATTTCACCTAAAGTTCTAGCTTCTTCTTTTATGTCCAAATCACGAATCATCCGATGCAGATTGTTCGGGTGGAGAGAAAGTTGGCGGGCGGCTTCCGCATAGTTGCCGTTTGCCGCTTTGATAGCCGAAAGCAGAATAGAGCGTTTTGCCGCTTTTACCCGTTGGTGAAAATCCGGCGTTGGGTCGTCTGCAAATTTACTGTTTTCAATAATTTCAGAAGGTAAGTCCTCAGGTAAAACCAAATCTATAGTGCCTAAAGCAACTGCCCGTTCAATCGCATTTTCCAACTCGCGGACATTACCGCGCCACTCGTGATTGACCAAAATTTGTAGTGCTTGGCGAGAAACTCCTTGGACGCGGCGGTTACATTCTTTACTGTATTTATTTGTAAAATGTTGAGCTAAAAGTGGAATATCAGACTTTCTTTGACGAAGCGGCGGAACTTCGACATGCAACACATTAAGCCGAAAATAAAGGTCTTCGCGGAAATTTCCATTTTTTACTTCCTCAGACAAATTCCGGTTAGTGGCGACAATCAACCGAATGTTGGCTTTTATCGTTTCGTTGCCACCGACGCGTTCAAATTCGCGTTCCTGCAAAACACGCAGTAATTTTGCCTGAAGCGGCAGTGCAAGCTCTCCGATTTCGTCCAAAAAGAGCGTTCCATCTTCGGCAAGCTCAATCTTACCTTTACGTTGGGCGACTGCGCCAGTGAACGCGCCTTTCTCGTGTCCGAATAAATCACTACCTAAAAAATTTTCCTCCAACACCGCACAATTTAACGTGATAAAGGGTTTATTACTGCGCGGACTGTTTTTATGAATTGCCCGCGCTACGAGTTCTTTGCCTGTGCCGCTCTCGCCGGTAATTAAAACAGTCGAATTTCTCAATGAAACTTTAGCGACGAGTTGCGCCAAATTTTTCATCAGTTCGCTTTCGCCAATCATTTCTGTTTCGAGCTTTGCCCAATTTTGCAGAGATTCATTTTCAATTTGCAAAGTTTCGAGGTAGCGCATATTTTTTAATGCCGCTACGATTAAACTGGCAATCGCCGTCATCTGTTGCAGATGACGACTTTCAAACTTGAATAAAATATCACCTGAATCCAAATAAACCAGTCCGCTGATGTCGCC
>JANOXW010000525.1:0-6593 GCA_031418635.1 Acidobacteriota bacterium | reverse complement strand
GGAAATTCGGCGGAGGAAATAAAAATATCTATTAACGGAATCATCTCAAGCAATCCATCAAAAGTGTTATCAATATCAATCGAAACAATCGCGCCGTGTTTCTTTGCTTCACGCGCCATTTTTATACAAGAATGCGTATCGTGTGGCGTGGCGTGAAAAATTTTGGTGCTTCTGACAATGTTAATCGGTGCAGTTTCCGGCGAAATAGCTAATTTTTCATCACGCTTCCAAATAACCGTCCGTTCACCGCTTTGACGGTCAATAATAATAAACGCAATTTGCGTCTGTGTGTCTTCGATTTGCCTTGCAAACTGCACATTAACACCTTCATCGCGTAAAGTTTGCAACCCGAAATCGCCGGCTTGGTCTGTTCCAAAACTTCCGATATAAGCAGTTTTCAAACCCAATCTTTGCAATCCGACCACTGTCGAAGCAATTTCTCCGCCGGCAAGTTGGGTGTAGTTTTCGAGTTCGACCTTTGAATTAAACGGCGGATATTCCGGCACGACAATCAAATAATCAACCGCATTAGTGCCGAAACCGACAACATCAAACTCTTTATTTTGTGGTAAATTCAAAGGAAACTGCATTTTTTATTTTTAAATTTGAAATTTCAAAACTTAGTCAATAATATCTAATAATTAGTCTGTGAGAACAATTTATCTTTAAGATTTTTTTTTGAAAAAAACTCTTGCTAAATGTTTCTCAAACGGGTTAAATTGAAAAATATAATAATTCACTTAGCTTTTAAGTGGAACTCAATAAAATATTCATAAAATAAATTGGAGAAAACAAAATGCCAACAACAGCTTGCCCCGAATGCAGCGAAAATGTCTTTGTAGATGCCGAATCAGAGCAAGGCGATATTATTTCTTGCGACGAATGCGGCACACAATTGGAAATCGTCGGTCTCGACCCAATCGAATTAGATATTTACGCCGATGAAAACTTTGACGATTTCGATGATGAGGATGAAGCGTTTGAGTAAAATGTGAACAGGTGAAAAAGCTAAAAAGCTATCATCCTTTTGATAAGACCACCTTTTCACCTTTTTATTTCATAGCCGGAACGGTTTTGTTTGATTTGGAAACCGTTTTGAGATTCAATCCGAATCTGGCGAAATTTTCCGTTTTGACGATTTTCCGTTTTTGGATAAATCGCTAATAGATATGAAGCGGTAATTTCTTCGGCTAAAGATTTGAAGAGTGCTTCATAACTTTTTTCGGTTGTATAAAAGGCTTTTCCACCGGTTTTTTCCAGCAAACCACTAGCTTCAAGCGGCGTGAGAAGCGGTTTTTTGCTTTGTTGCAGACGCGCAAACGAAGGTAAAAGCACCGAATAGATCGTTGTTTCCGCATCATTGGCGCGTTCAATGACAGTTTTCGGCGCAACCGTATCGCCGACCGGAAAGCCGTCAGTAATTAAAATGATGGCGCGTTTAGGCATTTTTTCTTTGATTGCCGACGGCGATTTTTTCCGCAAAAGCCGAATCGCATCATCAACCGCATCGTAAGCGTGCGTCGAAAGTCCGTCTTGTTCACGAAGGAGTTTCTCAAATGTCTTTTCAAGTTTATCAGGACGATTAGTAAAAGGTTGGAGCGTTTTGACCTCCATTCCAAAACTCATTATTGCAAAATAGGAATTGTAATCAGCCAGCCGTTTGACAAAGATTTGCAATGCGTCGTGAATTCGCCGAAGTTCTTCAGTCGTAACGCTGCCTGAAACGTCCAACGCAAAAACTATCGAAAGCGGACGACCGCCATCACTTTTTTTTATCGGCTCAAAAAAATCAATCGGACGTTCCGTGCCATCTTCAAAAATCTTGAAATCCTTGGCATCGAGTCCGCGCACCGGTTTTCCGCTTTTGTCTGTAACTGTTACTTCAAATGACACCAACTCGGTTTCCACCCGAATTATGTCATCATTATTTTGAGCAAAACAGGTAAAAGAAAAAGTAAAAAAGCAAAAATAAAAGGTCAAAAATAATTTCCAAATCGCTTTATTTTCACTTTTCAATTTTGGCTTTTTACTCTTCATTTTTTATTTTAAAATCTATTGCTTTTTTATAGTTTTCAGTTTAGAATTAGTTATGAGATTACTTATTTAGTAGCCTCTAAAATTATATCACACACTCATTTAGCTTAAACAAGCATTTGAAAATTCAACCCGCGCATTTTTTACGATTGTCTGCAACTTTATTATAGCTTACCATTCGTTCAATTTGACAAATTAACGTCATTTTGAACGGTCAGAGTGAACGAATAATTTGACATAAGTTAAAGCTGACGTTTATTTTCAGTGTTTATTTAACTTAGCATTTATGTATGTTTGGCACGTTTTTTGACTGAAGATTGGCAGATCTAAATTAAAATATGTGTAAAAGCCATCTCAATTATCACACTAAAACACAATACAAAATTGAATCTGATTATGGAAGAAAATAAAATGGAGCTATTTAACCTCTCGGAATATAACCTAAAAACCAAGATTTTGTGGTGTGTAATGCTATGCCTGAGTCTTTTCGCGCTCAGTTTTTCGATTTACAAATTAACTTCTTTTTCCCTGCTCCAATTTGCGGCTTTAGGTATCTCACTATTCGTTTCTCTGGTTATCAACAAATATCAAATCAGAATTCCCAAAACTCAAACCTATATTTCAGCTAAAGAATTGGTGGCTTTTTGGGGAATAATTTGGCTTGGAATTCCCGGCGGAATTCTGCTTGCCGCGAGTGCTTCGTTAGCCAGATTTAGCAAATCCCAAAGGTCGCCGCAAAGATGGCTGTATAGTTTCAATGTAAATACGTTTTCTACTTTTGTTTCAGGCATCGTTTTCTATTACTCATTATATTATTTTGCGGATTTTACAGAAAGCACCATCGCCGGAAATACGGTAGCAACTCAATGGTTATTTGCTGCCACCGGATTGATGGCTTTTGCACATTTCTGGATATTTGCTCTCTTAGCCTCAACTTTTATGACATTGGAGAGAGGTTATTCTTTTTTAGGACTTTGGAAAAAGAATTTTGGCTGGACAGTCGGTTCTTACTTTCTAAGTTCAATTTCAGTGCTTTTATTACATTATGTTTTTCTCGAATTTGGTTTAGCTTTCGGATTCGTTATTTTGCCAACCGTAATTATTGCCCATATCGGCTATAAAATTCACCTGACCAGATTGGCTATCAAAACCAAAGAAATTTCCGAAGCCAGCCGTATTCACCTTGCTACTGTCGAAGCCTTGGCAACTGCCATTGATGCCCGCGACCAAGTTGGTATCGGGCATGTTCGCCGGACACAAATTTATGCCGTCGGGATTGGTAAAATTTTAGGCTTGTCTAACGACGATATTCAGGCATTGAACACCGGCGCATTGCTTCACGACATCGGCAAACTCGCTGTTCCCGACCATATTTTGAACAAACCGGGCAGATTAACGCCCGCCGAAATGGAAAAAATAAAAATTCACGCTTCGGTTGGCGCATCAATTCTCGACAAAATAGATTTTCCATATCCGGTTATTCCGACTATTAAATATCACCACGAAATGTGGGACGGAAGCGGTTATCCCGAAGGTTTGAAAGGCAAAAATATTCCGCTGACAGCGCGGATTTTGTCAGTTGCTGATGCTTACGACACATTGCGTGGGGCGCGTCCATATCGTCCGGCGGTTTCGCGTGAAGAAGCGCGGCGTTTTCTGCTTACCGGCACGGCAACCCAATTTGATCCGCAAATTGTGGATGTATTTTTGCGAAACTTACGCCAATTCGAGAAGGAAGTTAGTTCACAAGGCTTATCATATAATTTCGATACCGGAAATATTAATGAAGTTGGTGGTCAGCCGGATTATGATGCCGACCAAAGCTATGTCGAGCAGATAAAACGTGCCAACCGCGAGGTTTTCTCGCTTTACGAATTGGCGAGAGTTTTCAGCTCATCATTGAATATGCAGGAAACGCTGGCTTTATTTGTCGAAAAAATTGGCGAATTTGTGCCTTTTGACACTTGCACGGTTTATTTGATGGACGAAACAAACGAATTTGCCACCGCCATTTATACCGAGGGAAAAAATAGTTCCGCGCTCAACGGTAAGCGGGTAAAGCCCGGCGAAGGCGCAACCGGCTTGGTTCTGAAGAAGCGGCAACCGATTTATAAAATCAGTCCGGGACTCGATTTTTCTTTTCAACAACTGGATTTCGTTCAAGATTATACAGCGATGGTTTCGCTACCGTTGATTTCTGAGGAAAAGTTGATTGGCGCGGTTTCGCTTTACGATTGTGAGATAGAAAATTACGAAGAAGAACATCTGCGTCTGCTCGAAACCGTTTCGCGCATTGCCGCAGACGCGATTTATATGGGATTGCAACACGCTGAATCCGAAACGAGAGCGTTGACCGACCCGATGACAAATTTGCCGAATGCACGAAGTTTGCAAATTCATTTTGAAAAAGAAGCTGGTCGGGCGAGTCGCAATGGAAGTAGTTTCCAGCTTTTAATGCTCGACCTCGACGGATTTAAGGCGGTCAACGACACTTTCGGACATAAAGTCGGCGACACGATGTTGCGTGAGATTTCCAAAGTAATGCGTGGTCAACTGCGCGATTATGATTTCTTAGCACGTTATGCCGGTGATGAATTTGTTGCCATTATTCCTGAAACCGACAGCGAGGAAATCGGAGAATTTTGTCAAAGAATTGAAAAAGCCGTATCTGAATTTGCTTTACCAATCAGCGACGAAGAGTTTGCCCGCGTCGGCGTTAGTCTTGGCGCGGCTGGCTACCCGAAACACGGTGAAACTCTCGACCAAATCTTGATTGCCGCCGATAAAGCAATGTATTCGGTGAAAACATTCCGCAAAAAAGCCGCTAAACCGCCGGAACTACTCACACAAGTAGAACCGATAATCGAAGTCGTTGAAGCCATAAGTAATGAACATCTGATTGTTGAATTAGACGAAAGCCATATCGTTTCAAACGCTATTAACTAACTCCCGTTATGCAGAAAGCGAAAACGATTGAAAAGTGCGGTGTAATGTTAAACTTTACATTCGGCATTCTAACTTCTTTCGGATAAAGTTTTATTTTTCTATAAGAATTTAGAATGCCAAATGCAAGATAAAAACATCTGAGAACACCATTCTCTCCAATGTTTATCAAGGGCTGCACTTACTACTTGAATCTAAGATTTTTAGTTAAAGCCGCTTGGCAGATTTGCACCAAATAATAATCTTTGGCGTTGGTATTTGCTTGCAAAATCGGAATTGCCGAAACATCGCCGATTTCACCGAGTGCGAAAGCCGCTTCGCGTTTTACGTCGTCGGTTTCTTTCGGGTTTTGTAGCGTTTGAATCAAAATATCGTTTGCAGCGCGAAAGATTGGAAAATTTTCGATTAAATTCGCATATTTCGGCTTTTCGATGATGTGATATTTTCCGGGCAGAAAATCTTCGGGCGTGGTAACTTTGACTTTATCGGTTTGGATAATTTGCGCGATTTGTCCGATGGAACGCGCCGCGCTTCGGCGCAAAAACGATTCCTTGTCATTTGGCTTTTTCTGCAAAAGTTTGACGAGTTCGGCAATGGCTGAAACGTCGCCGATTTGTCCAAGCGCAACAACGGAAGCGTTGCGAACTTCTAAAACTTTATCCTTTTGCAAAACTTGAAGAAGCAGATTTATCGCGGATTGATTTCGGACTTTGCCAAGTGCGTAAGCTGTTTCGCGTCTGACGAGTTCTTTTTTATCTAAAAGAAGCGGAAGCAAAACTTGCGTAGCTTCATCCGACGGCAGAAAAATCACGGAATACGCGGCAGTTGCGCGGACGATTTCATCCGCATCTTGCAACGCTGGAATCGCAATTCGTGAGGCTTCCGCATTTTCCAAATTTCTAATTTGAAACAATGCAGAGCGTTTTTGTTCCGTATTTCCGCGCTGAAAAATTTCGGCGAAAGTTTCAAGATTAGTTTGCGCCAAAGTATTTCCCGCCAAAACAAACAGCAACAACCAGCCGCAAAACCAAAGCCTGAAACCCGAAATTCGTAATTGATAATTCGTAATTGAATTTCTCATACGGCGCGTTGAACATTTTGCCGCCGAACTTTTTCCCATTCAAAAACTTGTCGGGCGCGTTTGTTTTCGTAAGCGTCAACGAGCGACACGATGACATCATCGTTGGTTAAATTTTCTGTTTTGTTGGAAATGCGAGTGGAAAGAAGTTTGGAAATATAATTGACAACGGCTAAAGTTTCGTTTTCGTTAAGTTTGTTAATTTCGCGTTCGATATTTTGTTTTGCTTGTTTGACCATCTTCTCGCCTCCGATTTTTTAGGCAGACAGTCAAAGCATGAACCAAACTTTCAAGTTTCGACTGTCGGCAAAATTGTTTTTCTCATCATTAAAACTTTGTTTGTGTATAACTCCTGCAACTTTTTACTTAAGTGCATTTTTAAAATATCATATCTGATTTATTTGAGGCAATTTAACAACTTGGATTCAAGAAGTAAGTGCAACTCTTGATAAAAATTAAAGAGTAAGATGTTCAGTAGTTTTAGCTCTTTAATTTTCATCAAAGAGTTGACATGAAAAAATACAAACATCTTACTCTT